>CAZXKW010000017.1:0-11865 GCA_964641565.1 uncultured Candidatus Peribacteria bacterium | reverse complement strand
TGCAAACCTATGGTAGCAAAAAAGGTGCGCTTGCCGCCTATCGAAAACTAAGAGGCCTCAAGCTTCATAACTCTTCCAAAGGGACCACTTCGGGGCAACTCTCCACCTTCAACTCCAGTCATCATGTTGTAAATCAATCACATATGTTACCATTAGCGTGCTGAAAAATTGCTTTATTTATGAAAATATTCCGCTCCCTATTTGCTATCTTGGGTCTGAGCCTTTGTTTAACTATTCCAGTTCAGGCAGCAACGGTAATTACACAGCCAAAAGCAGTTATTGATAGTCCAGATACTAGTGAAATCAATAAAAATGTTCTTTTTGAAGCCAGTCGGTCAACGGGAACAGCTGATAAAACGCAATATCTTTGGGACTTCGGCGACCAGTCAGTAGGAAGTGGTCCAGATATATTTCATACTTATACTAAGCCTGGTCTCTACAATGTTAGTCTAACATTGAATAATGGAGTTGCAGCTAATGAACCAGTAAAAGTGACAAAACAGCTGTTTATTTACAATGAAGTCCAGACCTTATTGATCAATAGCGCCAATACTGATGAACAACGGACTCAAGCCTTGGTAGAAAAGCTTAAACAGAAAAATATTTATCTCCATTTGCTCAATTATGATTCCGAATGGAGCAGTGAAGATGAACAACTACTCCGCCGTAGCGCTTTTGTTTTCACCTATCTCCATCCTGCAGAACTAGTGAGTGATCTCAAACATGAAGCGCTCAATCAAAGCACCTTAGTCATCATTAGCAATGAAAACCTCCAAACATTAGAGCGTTTGAGCCGCACTTCATTTAGTAGTATTGGTGCTAATAAAATTATTCTAGTTCCCAGCGCCGGAGTCGAAGAAGATTCAAACACCCAATCAATTCTAGAAGCCTCCAATTTAGCTGAGCTTACTGGTCTGGTTACCAATAAAAAACTTTCTTTTATAGAAGTAAATACCCAAGAAGCAATTGGCATCAGAAACTTTATGTTAGCGATTACCAACTACTTGCGTAGCAAAGGGACACCAGATTGGACCTTGTTCTTATTGCTCAGTATTCCTTTCATTGCCACATTGATCAGCTTTGCACGCCAATTTATTGGTATCGCCACATTAGGTATTTATACCCCTACAGTATTTACCATTATTTTCCTTTTAATCGGCGGTTTTACTGGCAGCGTTACTTTTATCATAATCGCAGCACTTAGCATCTTGCTACAAAAAGTACTTCAACGAGTAAGAATCATGTACATACCCAAAGTAGCGATGATTCTCATGTTTACCAGTATTATTCTCTTAGGATTGTTAGCATTGGGAGCTTATTTCAATTACAACTTAATCATCAGTATCGATATCTTTCCCGTCATTTTGCTGTTAACAATGGGTGAACGTTTCATCAGTCTCAAGCTGGAGCGCGGTCTACGCTCAGCTACTTTCCTGTTTGCTGAGACTATTGTTGTTGCTTTAGTGATTTACATGATACTTGGTCATACACGTGAAGCAATATTGGCTTATCCTGAAACAGTATTTTTGATGATTCCAATCAACTATTTAATTGGCAAATGGACCGGTTTACGCTTATCTGAGATTCTTCGCTTTCGTGAATTGATCGATACCGCTGAACAAGATACTGAAGAATAATTTTTATGAAACTATTCTCTACTGGCATCTTGGGGATCAATGCCCGAAATCTCCTTTATATTCGGCCTTTTAATAAAAAAAAGGCAACTAATTTAGCTGATCACAAATTACAATCAAAAATTTTCTTTAAAAATCATCAAATTCCAAGCGCGAATGTCTACAAAGTGATTCATAATAAAAATGAACTTGCTAGCTTTCAATTCGAAGATATTGCTGCCAAAAGTTTTGTGATTAAACCCAACCGAGGCTTCGGTGGCCAAGGTATCAAAATCATTACTAATAAAGATCAATTATTACCGGAAAAGAAACAGGAATTAAAAGATCATATAGCCAATATATTGGATGGTAATTTCTCCTTAACAAGTGCACCAGACATAGCACTCATTGAACAACGATTAATTTGTTATCCCGAACTAGCAGCTTTTTGTTATAAAGGCCTACCTGATATCCGAGTCATTGTTCACAATCTGATTCCGATTATGGCCATGCTGCGCCTACCCACCAAGGAATCTGACGGCAAGGCTAATTACCATGCTGGTGGCGCCATTGCGGGCATCGACTTGGCTACTGGAAAAATTACTCATGCCGTCATTCATGGAAAATACGTTAGTGTATTACCAGGACAAGTGACTCCAATTGTTGGATTTGCGATACCCAATTGGGACCAAATTCTGTTGATTGCTTCTAAAGCCCAGCTTTACTCCAATCTAGGTTATTTAGCCATTGATATTGTCCTTAATAAAAAGGGGGATCCTCTCGTGCTGGAAATGAATGCTCGCGGAGGATTGGCTATTCAAGTAGCCAATAAAGCCCGTCTACGTGAACGTTTAGATCGCATTCAAGGATTAAAGATCACCGATCCTGTCAAAGGCGTCCGTATCGGCAAAGAACTTTTTGGTAGTCACAAAACATCAGAGACGCTAGAGGACGAAATAGAAGAGCTGTCCGGAAAAGAAGTGCTTGGAACATACGAAACAGTAGCTCTTGTTGGTAAAAACAACAAGGATCAACAAGCTTTGGCCTTAATGGACACAAGTAAGATTTATACCTCGATTGATAAGCGACTAGCTCAGCAACTGGGACTAATCTCAGCTCAATATGAAGAAAAGGGTAAAACCGATTTCTTCCGAGTCACATTGGCTCTGGGAAAGAAAAGAAAGCGAACTTTTGTTACTATAAAAGACTATAGCAAGCAGAGCTATCAGGTAGTTGTTGGTAGAAGAAACTTACGCGATGCACTCATCGATCCCTTCCGTGGTTTACCTAGTAATTATTTACAAGCACCGGGACAAATTTCTAATACGCAAGAACAAGAAAAAGAAGCAGATCAGCTCTTAGGTGAGATCTATGAGAATTTCAATTTTCTTCATTACCTCAACCCAATCAATGTTGAAGAGGAAACTGTAAAATGGACTGAAAACCCAGAACATGTTCCTCAATTAACATACCGACCACTACCGGATAGCTACCGCAGTATTAAGAGTGAACTACAAACCATACCAGAATTTGATAGCGATATTGGAAAATTAATAACTAAACGAGCAAAAGAAATGCTCACACAATTAGCATTATTAGAATCTATTGGCAGTGATGAACACCTCATTCATAGCCACACTTTGTTCAGACCACTCACCGCACTTGAGAAAACACTAGCAAGCAAAATCATCGCTCAACCAGTAGAGAAAAAGCCCAAAAATGACCCGGTATTTGATGCAAAAACTATTCAATCGATTTTCACCGAACACATTCAACAATTGGGACTGAGTAAATGGAAAGCAAAACTAGAAAAAACAGCCACTACTAATGTCCGCGTCAAAAGCAATCATACTATTGGTATTCCTGAAACTAAAAAAGCATCTGCTTATCGAGTAAAACAATTAATCGCCCATGAGCTCATGGCACACGCCATCACCCGTGACCGTGGCGAAAAGCAGCAGTGGCATATCTTCAGCTACGGCTTTCCTCAATACATCTACACTCAAGAAGGTCTGGCAGTCTTTCATGAAATTCAGGCTACACCAGAATATCGACAAACCATCCTCTACCGGACTGCTCGTGACGCTTTTCTAGTAGAAGAAGCTAATAGACTCAGCGGCAAAGAGCTGATGAAATTACTTTTGAGCATGTTTACAACAGCTAAGGCATGGCAGGTATTTATTCGCTTAAAGCGCGGTATGACTAATACCAATTTGGTCGGAGGATCTGGTCGCGACGCTGTTTACTTCGTTGGACTACAACAAATAGAAAGTCTAGCCACAATTGACAAGATACTCTACAGCGGCCGTGTGCAAATTGATGAATTAAAAATTGCGGCGAAGTACAATAGTATTACGTCGTTGGATACTCCAACATTTCCTTTTGAATTGGGACTATGAAAACAGCACTAGTTCTTTTTGTTAGTACACCACTCCTAGGGCAAGCTGGTATTAGTATTGAATCTAATGCCGAGAAAGCTTTGCGACTCTATTCAGTATATATTGAGGAGCTATTAGCCCAATTTCGTGACCAAAAAGCAATAGATATTTATTTCTGTTGTGAAGAAAAATACCAATCTGTTTTGATTAGAAATCACTTCAGTCACCCCAAAAACTGCCTAGTATATAGTGGCAATCTTGGCCAAAGAATGAAAGAAATTACTCACTATTGTGGAGATTACCAAAGCTACAATTACATTTACATGTGCACACAAGAATTCACTTTTATCACTCCGGCTATTATTGATGAGTGTAATAAAAAACTTGCTCGCACCAAACGTAGCGTGCTTTTAGATAGTACAAACGACGCCTCTATAGATTTAATTGGTTTAAATTTTCCATTCCACGCCATTTTCGAAGATATTATCTGGCAAAAAGATGATGTTGTCAGTCAAATCAAAGACAATCTCAAGCAACAAGGTATACCTTGTATTAGACAATCAAGTGAGCTAGTCTTTCTCGCGAATGCACAATATTCTGAAAAAATGTCTAGCTCATACCCCAGAACATATGCTATTATCAATAATCAAAATAAGTAACTACTATTTATGAATGAAACTCAAGCAACAAAATTAAAAGTGGGTGTCTGTGTGATTCTCAAAGATGCTGACAACAAAATCCTTCTTGGCAAACGCCAAAATGTTCTAGGTGAAAACACTTGGGGACTTCCTGGTGGTCACCAAAAATTAGGGGAAAGTGTGCTCGAGTGTGCTAGACGTGAAGTAATGGCAGAAGTAAACATTGACTTAGAAGATATGGAATTGGTCGGTGTTGCTGAAATGGTTAATACTGGTTTGGATTATCAACTAGTAGAATTAGGTTATGCTTCTAATCACTGGCAAGGTATTTTGGAGTTGAAAGAACACAAATACTGCAGTGAATGGGAATTTTTTGACATCGATGAATTGCCTGAACAACTCTTTCTTCCACACAAACCAATCATTGAGATGTTTGTAGCTAATATGCAAAATAGCGCAAAGAAAGCTTCTAGCAATTTATACGATATTATTCATCCTCATTTCAAAATTGGCGTGCAAGATTTTGTCATCAACAAAAAAGGTCAGTTGCTCATGGGCTTACGTAAAGATCCATTTGATAAAGGTAACTGGGGACTTCCTGGTGGCCACTTAGATGTGGGTGAAACATTGCATGAATGTGCTCTCCGTGAATTAATGGAAGAAACTGGCATCGAAGCTCACCATGCATTGCAATTCGCTTCAGTAGAACAACCAATTACTCTTTCAAATAAACACTACCTTCACTTTGGTTTCTTGATCAAAGATTTCGCTGAAAAAGATGTGAGTGCTCCAGCAGAAGGAGATGAAGATGTTGAACGCTGGGACTGGTTTGATCTCAACAATATGCCACCAAACCTGGCGCCATCTCAACGTGAGATGATTATCAAATTCTTGAAATTCAACAAGATCAGCTTCCACCAAAACTCAGAAGCTAACTAATAAATAGAAAATGCCTCGAAACCAAACAAATGGGCTCGAGGCTTTTTTGAATATTCAGATTCTAATCCTTAATTCTATCCTTAGTCTTCCACTAGTACCAAAAACGGTAATGAGGAATAAGGAAAGACGGAGACGAAGACGCGTACAGCAGATAAAGCTGTACTCGTGGTGGGCCCGTCCGGACTCGAACCGGAGACCTCTACAATGTCAATGTAGCGCTCTACCAACTGAGCTACGAGCCCTAAGGCAGCGCTACTATAGTGTGCTTTTAGTGAGATCACAAGAGGCTAATACAGCCATTGAAACAAAATTGTGGTTATAGTCCAGTTCTGGCACAATTAGAGCATCATCACCATTGCAGTATGAAATGGGCAATTATTTTTAACGAACTATCAGGAAGTGCTGATGAAGTGACGCAACAGCATGTCATTGATTTATTTAAAGATCATAAAATTAATCCTCAAATATATTGCATTAACAAAGGCGAGTCATTAGAACAACTTGTAAAAAGAGCAGTTGAGACTGGAGCTGAGACTATTGTTGCAGCTGGCGGCGACGGCACTATTAGTTCAATAGTCAACGAAATTTTGAAGCATAAAAATGTTTGTCTAGGTGTATTGCCCTTGGGAACATTTAATAATTTTGCCAAAACATTAGGTATCCCCTTAGAAATAGATCTCGCTGTAAACACCTTAATCCGAGGGAATATCACTCAGATTGATGTAGGTGAAGTGAATGGTCATATTTTTATCAATAACTCAGGCATTGGTGTCTATCCATCAATAGTTCGCCATCGGGAGTGGCTACAAGAACAAGGCCACAGTAAGAAATTAGCATTATTTTTTGCCGTGCTTAGAGCCTTATTTTATTGCCCCTTTCTCCATTTAGATTTCATTTTGAATGGACAAAAAATCTCTCGTAAAACACCTTTAGTATTTATAGGTAATAATGAATATACAATTACTGGGAGTGAAATAGGAACAAGAGAGCATCTCAATAAGAGAAAGTTGTCACTTTTTATCACCCACAGCCTTAATCATTTTCGATTCTTGAGCTTGTGCATTGCTCTCTTGCTGAGTCGAAAAGACGGCCTAACCACACTTGATACTATCAACACAGATCAGTTTACGATTGTAAGTAGAAAACGCAGATTGCGAGTAAGCTTAGATGGTGAAGTACTAAAATTGCCAACCCCATTACATTATCGCATTTTACCTAAAGCTCTTAGCGTCATTTCTATTTAATTATGGCTCTATTTTTTGCTCATATATCTGATCTTCACTTTGGAGCCTTAGCTCCAGGAAGAATCGAGAAACTCACTGCAATCATCAACAAAAACGCTCCCCAGTTTTGCATTATATCTGGAGATATCACTTTAAGAGCACGCACAATTGAATATTCATTAGCAAAAACCTTCTTACAAAAACTTCGTATCCCACTTTATGTCGTCCCAGGTAACCACGATGTGCCACTTCATCAATTTTGTGAACGATTTCATTCCCCTTTTCAAAAATTTGAAAAGCATATCGGCCCCACTCAACTAATTGTTAATAACAGTGAATACCGCATTATTGGAATTAATTCTGCTTCACCTTGGACCATCAAAAATGGCCGCATTCGCTCAAGGGATTTAGCTAGTATTGAGGCAGCAACTAAAAATACTAGTGATAACAAGCTATCAATTGTGGTTTCGCATCACCCTCTTCCATGGATTTTAAAGAGATTACAATTAATGCGACTATATCCTCAGACTATTGATCGCCTACTAGCTTGTCCTGTAGACCTGTATTTATGTGGACACTATCACCTCAGCCGTCATTCATTCACGAAAGATTGGTTCTCAAACCGAACCGAATTTCAATCGCTTTTTTTTCAAGCAGGCACAGCATTATCTTCACGTTTGCGAGGAGAAAACAATTCTTTTTATTTTTACCATTACGACAATTTTTCTTTAACAGTGAATCAATGGTTGTGGAATGAAAGTGCTAACGACTTTTTGCCCTTACCTGACATGCATTTTTCTAAAGATGAACATGGTTGGCACGATGGCTCCTAGCCATATACGCCCATGATCAATGTATGGTAAAATAAAAGGAAACAAATATTACATGTCCAAAGAATTACAACGCACCATAATCAGCTGGTTCCTTAAATTCTTTTTGATCACAGCTCAAATCATTGGCCACACTACAGCCCTAGCTTTTACTATTCAATCATATGGTATCGCCAGCGCGCCATGGCTTTTCTTAGGGATAGGAGTCATGAGTTTACTCGGGACATTGCTACAGAAATCTCTACCAAAACACATTGCCAAAGAACATATCATTGCAGTCTATACTTTCATTCTGCTCTTAGCTCTGCCATATATCTTTTCCCTTGGCACGACAGGTGCGTTAGTATCAGGAATTGTTATTGCACTTGGTCTGATCCATATGCCACTCAGCATTATGGTTAACTTTTATATCGAAGAACTTTTTTCACCAATTGAAGCTCGCAAAAACTTACCTTTGATAGAGTCAGCTGAAGGCGTCAGTTTAATAGTCGGTGGTATTGCTATGATTAGCGCATTGAGTCTTGGTCTCAGCCCACATTCATTACTCTGGATTTGGTTAATTAGCCAAGCATTACTAACCATCATTCTCGTCTTCTTCTTGAGAAGCAATAATCAATTTCCATCTCTACATCACTTATTACCCGCCCCCGAACATCATCACGAACACAAGACTACCAATTATAGTAGATCACTCAAATTACTTATCTGCTTTCTCTTTCTACTATTGCCCTTAACTGAGCTCTACTTTACCTCCACCTTCGTTAGTATTTTTGGGGAAAGAAGCATCAGAATTATCACAGGGCTCTCACTTTTTTTGATCTTGGCCGGTCTAGGCACTTTATTTATGCAGTTTTTTGTGGGAAGAAAACTATTAACCAAGGCTGGTAGTATGAATACTATTCTAGCGTCCCCCTTGATTACTGGCGTAATGACTATTGTTAGCTTATTGATTCCAGGACTAGCTACTGCAGTGCTAGTACGCTTTGTTTATGAAAGTTTCCTTCCTATTTTCCGCCTTGGTTATGGCACTACTTTTTATGCTTTACCAGTGCACAGCCGTCTCCAAGTAAAATCAACGATTGAAGGCTATATCATCCCTGGAGCTATTGTGATTGCCTCAGGCTTGGTGGCTTTTTTGGAACATCTCATTCATGGGCCAGAACTTTGGTTTTTATTAGGAAACTTAATCCTATTAATCAGTATTCTGACTATTATTATCTTTAGCAAATTAAAGCCACATTATACCGACTACATCATTAGCCACATTCATCAAAGTTCAGATCATTTCAAAACCACGCTCATTCAAATTTTAGCTGAACCAGGTCACACCAAGGCACTTCCAAGCTTACACAGATTAATCAAAATCCCTCGCGAAGCTGCAAAAGTAAAGCAACAAATTCTTTTAACATTAGGATCTCTCCATGACCCGGAATCTCTACCAATTATTTTCCAGTGCATGCAAGACCCAGATGCTGATTTGCGATTTCATGCGCTGAGAGCTCTGCGTGCTTATAATTGGAATAATGAGCAATTGATGGACAATGGTTTCTCTCGTTTTCATCTATTAAATCTCATCCGCCAATGCTTCCCAACTGAGAGTGCTATTAAAAATAAAATCCTCATGGTCGAGCTTTTGGCGCAGATCGATCACGAACATATTATTGAGTTTTTAGTAGAAGCGTTGAACTTGGCTGATGACGAACTCAAGCCCTACGTCATTCGAACTATTGGACGCTTCTCTGATCCACATATTCACTTTTATATTGCTCCATACCTGGAGAGTAGTAATGCTTGGATACAGGTCTATAGCATCTGTGCTTTATGGCAATTCCCTAGCTATCGGCTAGAACTTTTGGTAAAGATTGTACAACTAATGAATCGCCGAGATACCATAGGCATTCAAGCTAGTACCTATCTACTAGGCGAAATTCGCTCTGCCCAAGAACAAAAAGTACTACTACAACGTTTAGATTATCCAGATCAAGCTATTAGCATTGAAGCAGCTGTGGCTTTGTTGAAAATTAACGATTCAAGTGGAATATCTATTTTAGTAGATCATTTGTTGAGCACTCCAGACTCATTTGAAATGATTTGTGATCGCCTCAATTATGACCAGTCCCGCATTGAGTTTATCAAAAAATCACTACAAAAAGCCGCTAGCAAACACATCAGCTTCCTCATCGACAAGATCATTCTAGGAGAGCAAACTCATGCATCTAAGCTAGAAGAGCTCTACACCCTTTTAGATGCGGATGAAGAACTCTCCCATTTAGAGGAATTGAAGGCTACTTGGTCGACTTAATAATTTTATCTACCAAGCCATAGTCCAAAGCTTCTTGAGCTGTCATCCAGTTGTCACGATCACTATCTTTAGTGACCTGAGCAAGGCTCTTGCCAGTATGCTTAGCTAAGATTTCATTAAGCTTCTTTTTGGTGCGTAAAATATGGTTGGCAGCAATCTCAATATCACTAGCCTGGCCTTCCGCACCACCTAGTACTTGGTGAATCATTACTTCACTATTAGGCAACGCAAAACGCTTCCCTTTAGAGCCTGCAGCTAAAAGAACGGAGCCCATAGAAGCAGCCAAACCAATACACACAGTAGATACTGGAGCCTTGATATGCTGCATAGTGTCATAAATTGCTAACCCAGCTGACACTGATCCTCCAGGGGAATTGATATAAAACATAATATCCTTAGTAGGATCTTCTTTTTCCAAGAAAAGAAGCTGAGCCATAATGCTATTCGCTACTTCATCATTGACCTGAGAACCTAAAAAAACAATGCGCTCTTTGAGCAATCGTGAGTAAATATCATAACTACGCTCACCCTGATGCGACTTCTCAATAACATACGGAATAATAAAAGACATAGATCTATAAGGGTTAAACAGATCAATTGTAGCAAACAGGTCAATCGAGTGCCAAATTGTCAAAATAACAAGATCTCATTATTATAGTATGCTCATTAATTTTATTTAAAATGCATACCATATTGGGCGAAGACTTTGCCCCTCGAAAACAACTAGTAGCAAATACTGATGATACACGTTTAGTGATAGGAGAAATAGTTATGTGTAAGCAGCCAGAGCCTGTTATGAAGGATGGGGTCATAACTGACGAGCTGAGCGATGAGGGCAGATCAACTGCAGCGAATATAAGAGAAAAGCTCGGTGACAAAAATATCACCCTTGCAGAAGCTTGTAACACCAACAGAAGTCGCAAGGCACTAGCAATTATCCTTGAATCATCAGCAACAATTATTCAGACTGAGCCATTACTCAATGCTTTACCACCGATGGACCATGCAGAATACGTTGCCACTATGAAGGTTCGTGTTGCTGAGCTAATCCGACATTTCAAGCAACGTATTCGTGAAATGATGGCGATCAGAATGCAAGCAGCAAATGTTATTAAAGCTCAGACTTTGCTCATGATCACTCACTCACATGTCGTTGAAAAGATGCTAGAACAACTACTCAAATCCCCTTCAGCAATCAATTCTGTGGAAGATATTGTTGGTATATTTAAGCCCGGGCAACATTGGAGTTTGGAGATCGCCATAGAGACAGATAGCCAAACAAACGATAGAAGGCTTGTATTGATGTTAAAGCACAACAATAAGCACTACGAATTAACTCCCGAAGCATTTACGGCTCTTAGTCAGGACATTGACTTGTCACAATGACAATTATTGGTTAGTCTGGGCGGGCAAACCTAAATGGAGAGGTACTCAAGTGGTTGAAGAGGCGGGTTTGCTAAACCTGTAGGTCGGCGAAAGTCGGCGCGGGGGTTCGAATCCCCCCCTCTCCGCCACGATCGCAACAAGCGATCGCTCATTCTCATAACTAATTCTCAATTTTATTCTATTGAGCTAGTTTTGAGCGATCGAAGAATAAAAATTAGTATAAGAATAAGGGACCAGCGAAAGGCGAAAAGTGCCATGCCGGGATAGCCAGCTGATCAAATTCGATGATGATGGAATTTTGTGCATTACTCTCCGCCAAAAGTCGAAAATAGTTCTGATTGCAGAGAGTTAGTATCAGATCCATATAGCACTTTTGCAATAGGTGTTATTACTGTGTCAATGTCACAAAGCTATCTGGACTCAAGCGAGCTTGTAGCTTTTTTAAAGATAGGTATGGTTTGTTGTGATATTCTCCAAAAAGTTAACTAATAATACTATTTATGCCAGCGATACATTTTGGTGCAGTTTTTGTTTCAGCAATTGTGGCCTTTGTTCT
>CAZXKW010000016.1:10117-11905 GCA_964641565.1 uncultured Candidatus Peribacteria bacterium | reverse complement strand
GACCAAACCAGGATACGGACAAGTGCAGCTTTTAAAGACATACATAAAGCTTAACAAGCTCACTTTAATCAGTGTGTTAATTAAAACAATAGTGAATCTAAAATGTAAAATCTAGAATCTAGATTTTACATTGATCAGCTAGTAGCTGAAAGAAAAAAACTGCTATATAGTGCAGTCGTATAAGTTATTGACGATGAATTATCTTGCCAGTGCTATAGGTATCATTATCGGTATTGTAGTCTCTATTAGTCTCCAAAAAGCCCGAGCCAATCGCAAAAAAAGCGATGCTGAGCGCGGCGCAGAATTACTCAAAAAACAAGCCCAACTGCGAGCTCAAAATATTATCGACCGAGCTCAAAATGACGTTGAACGACGCAAAGAATTGTTGGCAACGCAACTTGAGCATGATCAAATCTTTTTAGCCAGTACGAGCGAACACCTTTCGGAAAGACAAGCAAGCTTAGAACATGAACAAAAAACGATCAGCAGCAAAAAAGAGCTGCTAGATGAGAAGAATACTCACTACCAACAGCTACAAAGCACCTACCAATCCATTGTCAGTCAACAATTTGAAAAGCTTGAGCATTTAGCTAAAACAACTACCCATGAAGGCTTGGCTACTATCATGGAAGAAGCGCTTGAGTCAGAAGAAGAAAATCAAACTAAACGTTGGGAAAAGAAGCTTTACCATTATCAAGACAATATTGAGGACCATGCAAAATCAATCATGAATGTGATCAACCAACGGTACTCAGGCGAAAGTACTCGAGATCCTACTTTGATTGAGATTGATTTCACTGAAAAGGAATTTGAACGCATTGTGGGTGATACTGATATGAGCAAAATTATTCATTTGCAAACGAGCCTTGGAGCAGAATTAAAGATGGAATTAGTAGAAAATAGGGTAAGGGTATTTGGTTATGACTTATGGCGAAGATATATTATCAAAGGCGCATTGGAACGAATGAAAAAGAACCCTAAACTGACTCTTGATCAAGCAATAACAGACACCCAAAAGTATACCGAGGATAGAATGATGAAGATTGGCCTCAAAGCTTGTAAATACTTAGGTATTACCGATTTCCCACCTGAACTGATCAAACTGGTAGGTCGTCTCGACTATCGTACTAGCTTCGGCCAAAACATTTACCGTCATTCAATTGAGGTAGCTGTCCTGGGGCGTATGATTGCTGAGGAAATCGGCTGTGATCCTTATATTTGTATAGTGGGTGGATTGTTGCATGACATTGGTAAAGGTGTGGACGCTGATATTGCAGGAGCGCATGATGCTATCGGTAGAGACATGGCCCTCAATTTTCACCTTCACCCTGATATTGTTCACTCAATTTACGCTCACCATGAAGCTGAGCCTTATCGTAGTGTCGAAGCTCGTGTAGTGCAATTAGCCGATGCCATTTCAGCTGCTAGACCGGGGGCGCGTCATCACGAGTCTTTAGAAGATTATATTTCTCGCATGAAAGCATTAGAAGAAGCAGCACTGAATCAAAACGGTGTAGAAAAAGCATTTGTGATCCAAGCTGGTAGAGAAGTACGAGCCTTTGTCGATGCAAAAACAGTAACTGATGCACAAACTCAATCGATTGCCCAATCAATTGCTAGTGCAGTGCAAGCTAGCAATGCAGTACGATCTGGTGAGGTCAAGATTCAAGTAATCCGCGAATATACTACTCAAGCCTTTGCCAATCGCTCTCATATCAGTCATAAACCGAAACGATAACCAATACCATGGAGAGTCTTGATATAAGAAACACCCAACTGTTTATCGAT
>CAZXKW010000016.1:4589-10107 GCA_964641565.1 uncultured Candidatus Peribacteria bacterium | reverse complement strand
TATTGGGGTCTTGATTGAAATGCCACACTGAGGTGATTAATTCATCACGAGACAGTGGTCGCTCAGTATGATTGATCATGTATTCAAAAAGTGCAGCTTCTTTATTTTTGAGAAAAATCTTCTGATCTTTATACCCCACACATTTCTTATCTACGTCATAGGTGAGACCTCGATAAGCTAATTGGGTGACAAAAGGCCGATTGGCTCTCTGAGCATGACGCCGAACACGCACAGCTAATTCGTCAATATGAAATGGTTTCAAAATATAATCATCGACCCCTGCAGTGAAGGCACTCATTTTAGTTTCCAAGTCTTGTAGTGCAGATACGACAATAATGGGAATATGCCGATCAAACTTTCGAATGAGTCTAATTACATCTAAACCACTCAAAGCAATATCTAACAGTAAATCAGTAAGAATGACTTCGTAGTAAGCAGTTTTTGCTAAACGGATCCCCTCTTCGCCGCTATACGCTATATCCACATTGATATGCAAAGGTGCAAGTTGCCTCTTTACTATCTGCGCCAATTCTTTATTGTCCTCAATGAGCAATATTTTCATGGGTGGGGTAAGGAAGTACCCAGAAAATAGTATGAACTCATCCAAAAGCCAAAACTGCTGGATTAAAGAATGATGAAAATTAAACTCAATTTTAATCTATGTTACGTTTCATTAGTGAGTTAGTATACAAATTCCAAAAAGTAGATGATGCTTTTATGGCCAAAACATTCGACCATATCTGGAAGTTTTTTGGCATCACTCCCAACATTCTCACCCTGGCACGCTTCATTGGAACAGCCATTCTTTGGGCACTCTTTTTGACTGAGCAAGATGTCTCTAGCTTCTGGAACTATACTATTTTGACCCTTTTCATTGTTACTGCACTGACTGATCTGTGGGATGGAGCTTTGGCTCGCAATAATAATCAGATTACGGACATTGGTACCTTGCTAGACCCTCTCGCGGATAAAATGCTGATCGGCAGTATTGTTTTCTTTCTCGCAGCTACTTTGAAACATTGGACACTTTATTTGATCATTTTTTTAGAAGGAATCATGGTGCTTCTGAATTTGGTTTTTTACATGATTTGGGGTGGAAAGATCCAGGGAGCGAACGCTTATGGAAAGCTAAAAATGAGCCTGGAAGTACTTTTTGTAATTTTACTGTTAACTGGTATTTACCAAAATAACCCAGCAGTATTGACCGCTGGGTATTTTGTCGGCGCCATCGCTGTCTTCTTTGCCATCATCAGTATGATCAAGGCAATGAAAGACAGCGGAGCATTTTAGATTACATATCCATTCCACCCATACCGCCCATACCCATACCACCTGGCATACCAGGTGTAGCCGATTTCTCTTCAGGTAAGTCAGTAATGGCAGCACCAGTAGTAAGGAAGATAGAAGCAATTGAGGCTGCATTTTGTAATGCAGAACGAGTCACCTTGGTTGGATCAACGATACCAGCTTCAAACATATCGACAATCTGGTCAGAGTCAGCATCGTAACCAATGGTATTAGACTTTTTACCAGCTAGCTGCATGACGACATTGGCAAATTCTTTACCAGCATTTTCAATAATTTGCTTGAGAGGAGCTGAAAGAGTGCGACGAACGATATCAACACCAATTTGCTCACTTTCATCTGCTACCTTCATGCCATCAAGTACTGCATCACAGTAGTACAAAGCCATACCACCACCAGGGACTATACCCTCTTCAATAGCAGCACGAGTTGCAGATACAGCATCTTCGACGCGGTGTTTTTTCTCAGTCAATTCTACTTCAGTAGCTGCCCCCACCTTGATCACAGCCACGCCACCAGCAAGTTTTGCCACACGTTCTTGTAACTTTTCACGATCGTAATCTGACTTGGTGTTTTCAATTTCAGCTTTGATTTGATCAACACGTTGTTCTAATTCTGCTGCAGATCCTTTGCCATTGACGATTACAGTACGATCTTTAGTAGCAATTACTTTTACAGCTTCACCAAGATCAGCTAGCTGTGTAGTAGCTAACTTCAATCCCACTTCTTCAGAAATTACTTTACCGCCAGTTAATACAGCAATATCTTGCAACATCGCTTTACGACGATCACCAAATCCTGGCGCCTTGATGGCCAGAGATTGGAATGATCCACGCAGTTTATTGAGAATCAAAGTAGTAAGAGCCTCTCCATCCACATCTTCAGCAATAATTACAAAATTCTTCTTACCCGCTTGAGCTGCTTGCTCGAGCACAGGCAGAATTTCTTGAATGCTGCTTATTTTTTTATCTGTCATCAAAATAACCGGGTTCTCCATCACTGCCTCCATACGGCTAGTGTCAGTCACCATGTAGTGAGAGACATAACCATTATCGAATTGCATACCCTCTACATACTCATGAGAAAGTCCCAATGTCTGGCCAGCCTCTACCGTGATCACTCCATCTTTCCCAACCTTATCCATCACACTTGCAATAAGTGAACCAACCTCAGGATCAGCAGCAGAAATAGCTGCTACCTGAGAAGTCTCTTCTTTGGTAGTGATCTTCTTCGCAACTGAGTGAAGATGTTCAACTACTTTTTTGACAGCCTTATCCATACCGTTTTTTACAGACACTGGATTGGCACCTTCACGAACAAGCGGTAGTCCATTTTTAATAAATTCAGCAGCAAGCACGGTAGCTGTCGTAGTACCATCACCAGCTACATCATTAGTCTTTGTTGCTACCTCTTTTACCAATTGAGCTCCCATATTTTCAAAAGGATCAGGAAGCTCTACTTCTTTCGCGATCGTAACGCCGTCATTAGTAATTGTTGGAGCGCCATATTTCTTATCAAGAACGACATTACGCCCCTTTGGTCCCATAGTAATACGGACGGCATGCGCTAATTTCAAAGCTCCTGCTAGAAGTTTTGTACGAGCATCAGTATCAAATTGAATTTGTTTTGCCATATATTAAATATAGTTAATGAAAGGTTAAAATGATTTAGGCCAACACTGCCAACACATCTTCTTCACGCAAAATTAAATAGTCCTCATCTTTTACCTTGACCTCAGTAGGAGAATATTTAGAAAAAAGTACGACATCACCAACTTTCACAGACAAAGGAACAATTGAACCATCAACCATTTTTCCAGGACCAACTGCCATTACAGTACCAGTTTGTGGCTTCTCTTTAGAAGCAGTTGAAGGCAATACAATCCCAGACAGAGTCATGGTTTCTTGAGGCTGTGCCTGAACTACGATATGGTCGCGCAAAGGCTTAATTGCTTGGACGGAAGAAACTTCTTGAGCCATAGAAAATATATTAAGAATAGTGTGCCATTTAGCACTCATAAATATAGAGTGCTAGACATGCCCCGTCAAGCAAGGAAATAGAGTAATATTTCATAAATATCTCAAGTAGACCAAAACTGCTCCTCATGCTAATTTTTTAAAGCTTTATATTTTTATTGAATGAATAGAGAATGTGAACCAGCAGCCGATGATTGGGCGTCACTGGAAGCAGCGCTAGCTGAAGAAAATGCTAACAACAACCAAGGAACACCGCTTGAGCCAATTACTTGTCTTCGCCCGGCGAATTCAATAACTGACCAACCACCAGCTGCATTAGAAGATGATAAAGGGCGAAAACTAGTTGCCCACGTGATTCGTTTGACCAAACCGTTTGCACCATCAATGGAAAGGCAAGCTGAAACTCCTGATACCTGGGGCAGTTATCCTCCACCGACTACAAAGAGTGTTTCAGATAGACCACATCGAGACACCCTTCCCATCTCTGATCTTACTCCAGTAAGAGGCGTTAATCCTGATGATTTGAGGAAAAGCATCCGCCCTGATGCAGTATTTTCACATGTAAATAGCACAATACCACCAAGATCCCTTGCTAGCGCACTACGAGCACCAACCAAGGTAATCCCGCCTGACTCTTTAGCAGAGTTAACAGCCCCATTAGCACCACCAAGAGCACTTGCCTCGACCTACCACCATTCCACTATATTACCAACGCCAATCGACGAACCATTACCGGCAATGAGTTCTGCTCTAGTGACTAGCAGAAACAATGAATCAACAGCTTCAATTATCATTGACGGTCTTCCCGTTCTCACTTCATGGACAAGCGAAGTGAACAAAGTGATTATTGAGGATCAGTACTTAATTGAAAGTACTCCCGATCGATTCATTACTGATCCCCAAGCGTCATGGTGGAAACGATTGGGAAATAAAATCAAAGAAACAGCTGGCGCTATTAGTACCAAAGTACGCAATACGCTCTCTGAAATTTTTACGTTTCGGGCATCAACCCGTAGAAGCATCCTCGCAGTATTGGCAGGCGTCAGTTTGGGAACAGTTACAGCACTACACCACCACAGTTCCAAGACTGAAACACATGAAGAAGCTCCAGTCGTTCACATTCCGACAACTGATACCACCATACCTACCACAGTAACTACGCCCGAACTACCAGTAACAACAAGCCCAGACCAAACACCGCGAACTGTACATGCCGCAACAGTAACTGTAGGTGATGATTCTCGACCTATAACCTTTGTCCAAGCTCTCACTCAATTTCTTACTAGTAATGATGCTCGTGCTCAATTAGGTAGATATCAGCACCATACCGGAGATGCTATCCGGGTATTACACAGCTTAGAACGAAATACCAATCTGGCAGAAACAGCACATCTCTTGAGACATGACACACACCGTGGTGATCAATTCCACTTTGCAATCATGAACGATGGCTCAATTCGATTAGACCACTGGCATAGTCGGCATTCTCAAAGCAATAAATTACCCGATCCCGTTACTTTCGATTTGCCTCGACGCTAGTTATGCGAACAACCTGGCGACGACGAATGAGAAAATAGCGCAGTAAGTAAGCACCAAATACAGTGCCTGCCATGGCACGAACAATTCCTTCTGGACCCGTTTTAGGCAACTCTACTGGTACTGGGGTAGGAGTTACTACAGGAGTAGGAATAGGTGAAACTGGTAGGATTACTGGAGCGGGTGGCACCAGCTCGATTGTTCTTGCTTGTTTAGTAGTAGTGCTAGCTGATGTACGACAGTCTGAACCAGTAAGTGGTTCATCAAATGCAGCTGTTACATCAATGTAAGCAGTTAGGGCATTGGTCCTCACATCACTAGCCAAGGCTACTTGAGAAGTGTCAGTTACACCGACACCCAAATTGAGCAGACAAACAGCGTCGACAGTAGCAGTTGACTGAGTATTGACGCTACTATCAGTAATCTTGATATAACGCGCCCAGACCAAGTCAGCATCAGCAAGATCAAATGTTCTGGTACCCTTGAGACGTTCAAATGAACGGCCATCTTGTGAAACAGCCACACTGATTTTTCCTTGACCAAGTGCAACAGCGAAATCATCGCCATCTCCATCAACGAGTAGTTTATTCACTCCGAGATCAAGGGTAATTGTGCCTTTTTCACCCAAATTGACTAAGAGTCCATCAGGAGCATCCAGGGCATTGTCAGGATCGTCATTACTGTTATTGGCTAGACGAGCA
>CAZXKW010000016.1:2681-4579 GCA_964641565.1 uncultured Candidatus Peribacteria bacterium | reverse complement strand
GATTCTTACAGGGTAGAAATCACTATCATCTGGACTAGCGTTCGTGTCCAATCTGAATGTACTCAAAGGAAAGTCCGTGTCGGATTTGATAGTCAAAGTATAGATCACCGCCTTACTACTCAAAGCAGGAATACTAATATTAGTCACTCTAATCAAACCCGGAATACTTTCATTGAGCCCTCCAGCTAGGTCATTGACTACAGCATTGGGCAAGAAAGCCGTACTAATGGTATCAGTAAAGTTGTAACTACTCGTTACTGACCCGAGATTGTGAATAGTGGATTTGAATTTAATAGTTCGAGCGCTACTATCCGTGCTATAGAGATCCAGAGGATTCATAATTACCTTCTCAACACTAAAGTTTGTTGTTGGTGTAATAGTCGGCGTTGCTGAAGGTGTTGGAGTGGTTGTTACGCTTGGAGAAGCGCTTGGTGTAGGAGACACGCTTGGACTAGGTGAAGCTGAGGGTGTTGGTGACGTTGTAGGTGTAGGCGACGCAGTAGGACTTGGTGATACCGTTGGTTGAGGACTTGGAGGTGTATCACCAATCAAAACTGTCAAAGTATCCATTGCCGCACTACCATCACAGTCTACTTTGAGCAATGTAAAGGTAGTAGTGTCAGTAATTGAGCGACTCAAGGTACCAGCTGACTCAGACTGTAAAACACCGTTAACATACCAATGATAATCCACAGGAGCATCACCAGTAGTACTTGAGTTTACCAGACTCATCACTCCAGGAGACCCCACAACTACTTGCGTAGGTGTAGCATTGTTATTGAGAGTAAAACTAGCATCCACAGTAGCCACAGCGGGACATGAAGGACCGCCACTGACTGCTTCCACCGTAAATGAAGCATTGGCATCAGTAGGTGCTGGCGTAACAGTTGAAGTTGACGCATTGTAGCTTACTGCATTGTTATAGGTAGCAGGCGCACCAGTGACAGCAGCAATGTAACGAATGAATAGTGAAGTACCGGCAGTGAATGGGTCAGCGCTGAGATCAAGTACTATCTGACCATCAGTACTTACTGTACAAGTATCCGATGAAGCAGTAGGAAAAGAGCCAATACTATAATTACAGACTGGAACAAGATTGCTGAGACCATCTAATTCATCACTAAGATCAATCATAGTAAATCCACTACTTGTCTGAGGATTGTCTATTTGAATCACATTAGTAATCAGATCACCAATATGGACATCTGTATTGGGTGAAATACTCTTGCGTAATGTCATCGCTGGCACCGGTGATGGTGGAATAGCCTTGATAATAACAGTCAAAGTACGTACATCGAATGAGCCATCACAGTCGCTGACAATATGCGTAACAGCATGAGTCCCAACTGATAAATTAAGAGTAATATCACTACTAGTACCAGATGAAACACCATCAACCACCCAATTAAACGCAACTGGAGCATCTCCTTGAGATGGCTGTGAATTTTCTAGTTCCAAACTACCAGGGTACTGTTCTATCACTGCCCCGACAGCCTGCCCATTGGCTACAAAGGTGGCATTTGGATTGGCACCAGTAGTACCACAAGTAGCAGGCGGTGCACTAACCACTGCGAAACTGACATCAACATCAGGAATAGTAGCACTGGGCGTTAGCGCAACAGAGACGGAATTAGTATGGCTGGTAATTGGCGCATCAGCTGGCACCGCAAAATCAAAGAGAACATAAACTGTGTCACTAGGAGCTAAAGTTGAGAATCCCAACAATGCAATATTATCACCGCCAAAGATACAGTTGGATGGGTAAATAGGGAGAGCATTAACAGCCCAACGACAAGTAGAAGGAATATAATCTACGCCAGGTAAATCTAAATCATCCGTAAAAATAATACTGGTAAAGTCCGCATCACCCGTATTAGTAAAACTAATAAGCGTAGTAC
>CAZXKW010000016.1:0-2671 GCA_964641565.1 uncultured Candidatus Peribacteria bacterium | reverse complement strand
TGCCACTTTGAGTAATCACTCCAGGCGAAACAACCTTATTAAGTACTCCGCTATAAGTAGGAGCAGTCAAATCGATCACTTCGAAATTAGCAGTAGTACCTGCTATTGCAGCAGCAGGTGTAACTACGGCAGTGGCTCCGTTAGTATGGGCTCCAATGGTCGCAGATAAAGGCACCACAAATTCAAATGTAATGGACAACACATGTCCCGGTGCTAGTGAAGCAAAGCCAGAAAGTAGAATTTCATCACCAGAAAAACTACAATTACTAGCACCACTAGGCATTGAATCAATCGCCCACCGACAGCTTCCACTTACATATGTAACACCTGGGATACTAAGGTTGTCCGTAATAAGCACCGATGAAAACGCAGCATCTCCTGTATTAGCAAAATTCAAGATAGTAGTACCTGTACTTGTTCTCATAATTACTTGTGGAGCAATTACCTTTGTCAACAAGCCACTATAGAGAGGTGGGGTTACCACTTCAGCCAAAAAGTTCCCACTAAATTCTGAACTGGAACAAAATCGATTACCTGGCCCAACTAAAGATTGTAAACCACTCGTAGGTGGCAGCACACAATCACCATCAGTATCCACGGCAGTATTAGTTGCCGTTAGTAAACCACCACCAAAACCAACAGTGGAAGGGACAGTGATACTCCAAGCTGAAGCAGTAACATATGTTCTACCTAAAAAAATGCGCCCTTGACCATGACCGAGTGCATGCTGATCGCCGCTGTAAGTATCCACATCACAAGTATTGAGATCTGTGGGCAAATCACCACTCGCACATCCTACTTGATATAGTTCCACTAGAGCGCCAACAGCGCCACTAGGAACAAAAGTAGTTCCCTCAACGGTCCAACTACTGCTCACACTATTATACGTAGCTGTGGTAATTACCGGTGTATCAATCATTTGATTACCACCATCGGACAAGCTGAGTCCATTTTCTGAAATGTTGGTATTGCCGCTAGTAAAGGCAAACGCAGTAAGATCACTTTGATCCTGTAAATCAATACCAATCCCATCATCATCAGCCGGTACAGATGTACCAGAGACTCTGCCATTTTCAAAGATCACATTCTCAATCAAAGGATTATAAGCTGAAGAAAGTGCCTCAGGAGAGCCCAACACTTCACAAAACTTACCGATAAAAATACCATTGTCAGCATTACGTTCAATAGTATTACGATATATCAAATTACCTGAAACTGGGGCAACTATCCCCCCTAGATCACAAACCAAAGCAATACCGTTACCAGTGTCATCCGTAGCGTCTCCTAAAGAGGGAACTGTACCATTACGAGCAATATGATTATTGAGAATTTCGTTATTGATTCCTTGGCGAACATAAATACCATCACCGACATTGTCAGTGATTTCATTACCAGAAATACGATTAAGTTGAGTAGGTGTATCCAGAGAAGCTGGAGAATCCCCATAGAGACTCAACATAATACCAGCCGAGCGAAAGCTAGCAGCACAACCACCACCCGGATTCGCAAATCCATTGTTGGTAATTTCATTATTTGTAATGAAATTTTTCTGAATAGATTGCCCACCAAGGGTATAGGAACCTTGAACTTCAACACCAGCAACTAAACAAGGATTTGCATCACTGAGCACTGGAGCAGTAACGAGATCAGCCGTAGAGACATTATTGGTAATCGTATTACCACTTACTGTAGTCCCAGAAACATTTTGAATAAAAATACCCTTGCGATAACAACTCACAATATTATTAGTGATTGTAACACCAACAACATCCTCTGTATCCCTTCGTACAACAGAGATTCCATGTTCACCAGTATTCTCACAAACACCTGAAGTCTCAGCCCCTTCAATTGTAAGATTTTCAAACCTATTTAAATCTCCGTAGTTTACAATGCCTGTTTCAAAACCGGTAAAAGTAAGATTTCTAATAATGTAGTTAGTTGGATTCACAATTGCTGTTCCATCTCCTATTCTTAGAGCTATTCCTGGAGTTAAGTAATCTTTATGGATCTCAATTTGGTTACCACCATCAAGAGTTACAGAACCAATTGTCATGTTAAAATATGGCAGATCACTGTTTAAATTTATTGTTCCTGAAACAGAAAAATCGATAAGAACATTATCAAAAGCACTGTTAGCAGTTGCAATAGCACTTCTAAGTGATCCAGCTCCGGAGTCTGCTAAACTTGAAACTGTAATTATCGTATTTATTGCATAGGTTTGAAATACATGTAATGGAGGAAAAACGGTCCAAAACATGACTATGCTCAAAAAACTTGCAATTAACACTTTGGTTTTCATATTTCCTACCAGTATACACCTGACCAATCAGTCATGTCCAACTTAAAAAGAACTCCTGGTAATCCTAGGAGTTCTTTTGTGAAAATTACAGATTGAATTAGTTCAACATCATTATTGAACGCGTGCCAGTGGTAGTATTCCCTCTGTCATCTTGATAAGTCCAAACAAAAGTTAATGGGGTTCTGGGAGTTGTGATTGTATCTATAACTGCATGGTAATCTCTGTCTTGAAGTGTATTACTTGCGCGAACTGATGCTGTAATTGGAAACATCAAACGATTAGACTCGCAACTATATGTTCCATCTACATATACACATGATTGTGCTTCACCTAATGAATCACTGCCACAACCAGTTGAATCTGAACGGCCAG
>CAZXKW010000015.1:7797-12107 GCA_964641565.1 uncultured Candidatus Peribacteria bacterium | reverse complement strand
TGTGAACAAAAGGAATTTGCTAAGCGGTTTTTGACATTTCATAATGGAGTGAAAAATCGTGGGGATTTGTGGCAGACTATGAAGAAATTGCCATATACTTTTCATTTTTCTACGGAGTATCTACAGGGCATTGAAGGAGCAGATCTGATCTTTCTCAATCAAGCTTGGTATAAGTATGACTTTAATTTTCCAAAATTAGGAAAGATTGTTGACGAGGGTAAAATTGCCCTTTCCAGTATGGTCGATTTATATCTTCAGCTATTTCCTGGGAAAGTGATAGGAGTAACTGGCACTCATGGCAAGACTACCGTTACGAGACTTCTGGGCCATGTGCTCAATGACAATAACGTAAAGGCTTTTGTGTCAGGTAATGATCGCCATAGTGACCAAATTCTTGATCGATTAGCCGATCCCACTGCCTTTGACCCCAACGAATGGTTAATTTTGGAGATTAGTAATAGACAGCTCAAACAGCGTTATTCTCGTGGGCCTGATATCGCAATTATTACTAATATCTATCCCAATCATTTAGATGAACATCCGGATATCAACGAGTATCGATTAATCAAAGAACGTATTGCTGATAATCAACCTGCAGGTAGTCATTTAGTCGTAGGGGATAATGATACTGATTTGGTTACTTGGGCGATTCATCGGGGAGGGAAGGTAATCGATGCTCGCTATAAAGCATCATTACGTGAAGCAATACAGTTTCCTATTACCCTCTTAGGAGATCACAATGTCGCGAATGTTGGTTTTGTTGATTACGTTTGCAGTTTGCTGGGAATTCCTCGTGAACAGCTGCAAGTGTCATTCAATTCCTTCAAAGGAGTAGAAAAAAGAATGCAAAGAATCTACCAAGGTGCCAATGTAATAGTTATTAATGATCTAGCTTCCACGACACCTCAAGCTACCTTGGCAGCGGTGAAGACATATCAAGGTTATCCTTTGATTGTAGTCCTTGGTGGTGATGATAAAGATATTCCGCTCCAAAATTGGCAATTATTGAAAGAAGCTTTAAATTCAGCGAAAATTGTTCTGCTACCTGGCACTATTGATCAAAAGCTTGTTTTACCTCAGGCTGTAAAAGTGCCCAATTGGCAAGCTGCATTACAGCAGATACAGTTTTTAGTCACACAATTTCAAAGCCATAACCAAAAAGAGACAATAGTACTATTGTCTCCTAGTGGCGAAGGTTTTTACACTTCATTTCTCCAAGGTGTGAGTTTGCAAAAAGAAATTGAAACTATTTTTGGTCCTCAATCTGTTTGAGCGTTGGCATGTTTTTGTAGAGCCCAGTTACTTCCAATTGCGCGCCACAGGCATCGCAAGTGAGTTCGGCTCCTTCAAAGAGCTCTTCTTTGTCTACAACATCGAGATCTTCACCACAACTAGGACAAATGATAATGTTGCCTGTGTCAGTGTCATCACCAGTTTCATCTTTTTCATTTTCCTCGTTGTCATCATCATCATCATCATCTTCGTCGTAAGAGACAACTGGCGGCTTGCTTGGTCGGTCTGAATATAAGTGTTGATCCATAAAATTAGAGAAAAACTGCCCCCAACTTTACTCATTTTTTTACAAAATGCAACTTGCTCATCTGCTAGCTAAAAACGACCGATTTGATCTCTGGCGATACCGTGATTTTTTAGGGGAAATTGCACCTGATTTTTGGGTGGGGGATCAACGAGAACGGTTGACACCTTTGGAACAAAAAACGAACAAGTTGTGGATTAAACGTGAAGACTTCCATCCGATCGGGTCTCATAAAGGACGTAGTATTGCTTATCAACTAAGTGTTTTGCGCAGTATCCAAGCGCAGAAGTTGGTACTATCTTCTTCTGGCAATGCCGCTATTGCTCTCGTCAAACTGAATCAATTTTTCCCTGCATTTGTATTTGTCTCTTCGCGAGTTGATCCTGCAAGAGAAGCTGAATTGTTAGCATCTGAACAAACATATACTCGTTGTATTAGTACGCCTTTTCCTCGCAACTTTGCACATTATTTAGTCAATAAGCACGGCTATGTGGATATGCGCCCTTCCCAAAATGATGATGCAATTGTAGGACTGCGTACATTGGGATTAGAGTTGGCAGAACAACTTCCTGACTTGGATGCTAGCTATAGTATTTACATCGTCACGACCAGTGGAGCCAATACTTTAGGTATGTACCAAGGATTTAATTTATTACTTGAGCGTGGTTTATTAAACTCATTACCTAAGCTATTTCCAGTGCTAATGCCTACCTATACGGGAGGGACCCTCACTCCGGCAAGGAGAAAACAACTGGAAGCAGCAGTAGCGCATACTAAGGGGAAAATATTGGAACAAGAACCAGAAAAAAACGCTATTTTGGAAACATCATTTGAAGGTAATACTGCTTACAGAGCCTATGAAAAACATCACTCACAAGCAGAAAAAGCAATAATTGTATTCACTGGTAAGCAATGGCCATTGTCCACTAAAACTGCTCACCTAAAGCAGTATGCTACTATTAACGCATTGAAAGCTGATTACTTACTATGATTTTCTTTCTTCTCCCTGAAATTCGTTATGGCATCGGTCTTTTGGAACATGTAGAAGAACCTGCCTGTATAGTCACCAGTCATAAGCATGAAGCGGTGGGGATTATTCGTGATCAAGGCTACGAGGTGATTTGTTTAGAAGAAGAAGGTCTAGCCCCTGTTTATCAAGCACCTCAGCTGTTGGAATTGGATCTGATCAGGTCAAAAATAATGCAACTACCTTTTAGTGAAAGGAAAATACTTACTTTCAAGATTTCACCTCGTTTAGAAGTGCTAGCTCGTTCTTTACAGGCTAGTATATTGATGCCTCCATCTGATCTTAATCGTTTTTGGGAAAATAAGGACAAGGGGATGGCAGAATTAACCGCAATTGGAGTCCCCACCAAGCCTTCAGTCAGTGCTGCTTTTGGTAGCTTAAGCTATCAGTTTCTAGCTCAACAATGGCAATATACAAAGCTGGTAGTACAAAAACCTCGAGGAATGGCCGGCAGTAGTACTTATTTTGTGGCTTCAGAACAGGAATGGAGTGATCTAGAACCTATTTTGCACAACACGTTAGTGAAGGTGACGCCGTATTTAGAAGGAAAGACTTTTACGGTAAATTGTTTGCTCAATGATACCGGTGTCTACCATAGCTATCCCATGTTTCAGATCACCGGAGATAGGCGTTTTACTCGTTATCCCGGTGGCACCTGTGGCGTGGATATGACAGGTGGAAGATCATTTAGCAATGAATTTCTCCAAGAATTAACGCAAATAGTGCATAAAATCGGTACTGCATTGAAAAAAACAAATTTCTGGGGGTGGTTTGGTCTCGACTTTATAGTGACTAATACGGATGAAATCATCATCATTGAAATTAATCCACGTTTTACTGCTTCACTCAGTATTTTTTCGCAATATCAATCAATAATGTTCAGTGCCAGCTTCTGGTCAGGCTATATCGATCGCAAACAACATTTACCCAATGTAGTTAAGCCCCTGCCCGTTACTACCTTGATTCTCCGAAATACAGCAGAGGAGCCGAAAGTGATAGAAAACGATCTGTCATGTGGTCTCTATGAGAATAGAAACAATCAGCTACACTTAAACTCCTCCACCATATTCATCTCTGATCTCTGCTCCCTGCCCTCTAAACTACCACAGTATTTGGTCGTTGCTAAAGGCAAAGGAACAGCAATCAACATGGACGGAGAATACGCAACTATCGTGACACCACGAAGTGCTATAGACCAAAATGGTAATGTCGATGCAGAACTAGCGAAAGTGGCAGATTTAGTTAGTATGACACTGTTTAAAAAGCAGTGAAGAGGTAATAGGTAAAAATCCTGATTAAATTCTTACCTTTTCATTATTCATCATTCATTTCATTGGTATGGCAGATATTGAAAATCCGATAGCATTAGAAAAAAGCCAAGATTCACTTGGGAGTAGCAAAGCTCAGGAAGCTGGAGAATTCCCTCCCGGAGTGATGGAGAAGGCCCGTGAATACGGCGTACAGCCTAGTCAGTGGCAACAATATGGCGCTCAGATCCAAGGCGAATATGATCGCATTGTGAAATTGATCATGAAAGAGTATCGGATGCTCGATGAAGTAGAACAAAAAGAAATTTTGCTGGCGATTCAGTCTGGTGATGATAGTGCTTTGGACGATGTCCTACTCCATGTAGAGGCCCGTTTGTCAGATCAAGATCGAGCTTTACCTAGTGTTATGAATAATCTCAAAAAAGTAGCGGCTAAAAATATTTTGCAATTGGCAGCAGAGGGTAAGCTAGGTAAAAAT
>CAZXKW010000015.1:0-7787 GCA_964641565.1 uncultured Candidatus Peribacteria bacterium | reverse complement strand
TCAACGGATCAACGCTATTTTAGCGAATATGTAAAGCTAGGCAAAAATGTAGTGGCACAACGTGATGAGACTTTGGCTCAAATGGTAGATATTTTGATTGGTTTATTTCGTGCGCTCAATCAACCAGAGCAGGACACTATTTTGACCAACATCAAACAAGGGAACCTAGTAGTACTAGATTCCCTCTTACAAAACTTACCGATGCTGGGCTACAAGACTGATAAAGTAGATTTGAATGTACTGAAGCAGGCTCTGGCTCAGAAGTTGTTGGAGCTAGTCTAAGCACCAACTGCTAAAATTGCACTGCGTGTTTGTTTTGTTGCCTCCCAAATGAAATGAATAATTTTCTTTGCCCCATTTTCGGTATACCCTTCAGGTCTATATTGGCTGTCTGCAAGTAGCACATTGAATCGTTCCTCTTGATATTGAGTTGTCATTCCAGGAAAGCTAGCAGATTTTTCTTCACGTACATCTTTGCTTGCTAGTTTGGTTGCAACTTCTCCGTCAACTCCGAGCTCTTCCCGAACGCCGCGTACAATAGCTTGTTGGTGTGTTTCATCTCCAATAGCCTTTTCACCAATTGAATAGGGACGTTTGCGATCGGTTTTTTCACCTTTGATTTTATCTTGAACATATTCCTCACGTAAGTATAGGCCTGTCTCTTCATCACGAGGGAAATGGAATACATACGCCCCAGCGGGTCTAATTTGTCTAATTGCAATATGAGCTTCACCACGCAAAGCTCGGACTAATTGAGCCTCACCCGCCTTGATCTCTTTGTAAAAATCATCACTTTTTTTAACTTTACCTAGTCCAGTCCAGGCATCCGTATCAACACCATGCTCACGAAGAAATTCTTCTAATTCTTGGAGATTTGCTACCTGTACAAGCTCATCCCGTTGAGCTGTGTCCAAACTTGTCATAAATAATAATGTTAATGTTAGGATTATCCTGACGATATCTCAGTGCATGCTGAAACAATGCAGGAGGAAAACTTAGCACTCTTAAGAATGCTGGACAAGAGGTAAACTGACACAGTTATTTCACTTACTATAGTAAGTGTTCTGCTAAAGCTTTGAGGCGATCAAGTTGAGGGCAGTCTACTTCTCGATTAGGTTTTTTGATATTGACTAAAATTGCTTTGATTCCTAATTCCTTCGGTACCCAATAATCTGATTTCTCACGGTCGCCGATATAAAGAAATTGTTCTGGTTTCAAATCAGGATAACGTTTCAACCATTCTCGGTAAGCACTGCCGTCACTTTTGGCTATCTCACCAGTAATGAATTGATCAAAGATAGTGATTGGAATAGCTAGTTTTGCTAGTTTATTTTTAGCGATTGCCAAAATAGAACCGGTGATCAGGTCTATGTGCTGATAATGTTTCTTAATGAGAGTTAGTAACGTTAATACTTCAGCATCTGGTACTAAAAATTCCGCTATATCAGCATTTTCTAACGCTTCCTGTACAATTTCTTTTGGGTTGGGAATCTCTAGAGCAACCAATGTCTGACTACCTGTTAGTCCCTTTCCACCTTGATAGAGATCAGTGAATAATTTGCGAGCTTCAGCTAATGAGCAACTTTTATGACTAGCTATCTTTGCATAAATATACGATTGAATTGCTTCATCAATTTTGGGGGATTTAGGGTAAAGTGTTTGGTCTAAATCAAAACCAATAACCTTGATCCGAGAGAAGTCATAATCACTAATAGGCGACATAGAAGGTAGTAAGGGCTCCCAGTGGATAACCTAAGGTTTTGGTGTATTGAGTCGCAACATAGTTGAGCAAGGTTCGATCCTCCGCTTGATGATCGAGACTTCTATTTGCAAATACCGCAGTGACGTGCAGCTTCTTGCCCATGACATTTGCTTGTAAGAAAACCAAACAGTCACTTTGAGGATCATCTTCTTGAGCATGATAACCACTAATGATTGGATTATTGTGGTTAATACCTTTTTCTTTCAGGTAAGTAATTGCTTTCTCTAGTACATTCTGACCACGATAATTTTCTAATCGAGCGAGGAATGGATGATTTGGGCGCTCGGTAGTTTCTTCCAAGTCGGTATAGCTATAAGCTAATCCTTGTTTAACTTCTGGCGCTTTGACATTGTTGCCCAAAAGATAAGGACCGATATGGCTGTCAGTGTTTCCCACTGGTTTTGATGGTTCTGCCAACAATTTCTTGGTTCTTTGTTCTTCAGTCAGCAACAAGATATTGGCACGACTAGAAAGCATGAACATGTCACCCATAGGGAGCTTCACTGCATCTAAAACAGTTTGCACATATGCATCGTACAGACCAAAAATATTCTCTGGATACGCATTCACTGTATTGTGAGCGCGTGCGATATGGAATGAATACAGTTTGCCATTTTGCGTCCAAAAAATATCATGAGTCAGACAAGGGTCATGCGAGAATTCCATTTTGCCCGTCTCGGGATTTACCCAACTACTCATATCTTCAGCCGGATCGAAACGTTGGACAATAGTGGCTCTATGAGGATTCTTTTGTAAACTTTCTACTGCTCTTGGTAATTGATCAAAGCCAAAGAAACTGCGAGTACGTTCACCATAGCTATATGACCCATCATGGTCGAAGCGAAGGAGCTGGTCTCGGTAAGCTGCACGTACTGCTTCTGGACTTTGCTCACCTTGTTTATAAATGAGTGGCATGGTGGCTAACGCCTGATCAGCTTGACGGTAAATAGCTAATACTACTGCGCTGCGAGCAAGTCCCTTCCATGGATCACCATGCTCTTCAGTTAAGCCTTTGGTATAGATTAATTGGAGAACTGATTTGTGAGTAGCCAAGAACGTATCAGTGTCAGCAATTACTAATGGTAGGTTGGTAGTATTAACCTTAAAAAGGTTGGGAAAGTCTTGCATGAATGCATATCCTTCTTTTACGGCTAAATATGCTCTACCGATTTGAGCTCCCACATCCATACGATGCAAGATATCCATCTCATAGTCTTCGAAACGGTTTAGTTCCGCTAAGCGGTTGATAATGGCAGTAAATGAAGGGGATCGTAGATCAAATACTTCTTCACAAACATCAAAAGCCATACACATTACAGACAATTGTTCTTGTGCCAAACCAATACGGTAGTAGTAATTCTTGTCTGGTTGTAAGAATACTTTAGGTTCAAGTGGAATTTCAGTACCTGCTGCAACTTCTGGTTGAGCAATCGTGAGTGGGCGTAGGGGGACACCATCACTTAAATGAGTTTTCATCAAACCTAGCTCAGCTCCAAGCAAGAGTTGTTCGCGATCTGACAGAAATTTTTTCTTTTCTCCTAAATACTTCATTAGAGAGTAACTGACTAAAAAGTCATCATCTCCCTGAATGGTATAGTTCTGATCATCTATTCGAATATCCAAAACGACATTGTGATTGTCTGAGCGCACTCGAAACGGTACAGGAAAGATTTCCTCTGGCGTGTCTATAGTGATGCGAGGTGGTTGGAGATGTTGGAAGTCTTTTGCAGCTAGTTCAATCGCTTGTTTTGGTGCTGTTTCAGATTGACCAACTATTCGAATGAGCTCTTTCAAAGCATCATAATATACTTTGTCTTTTTGATTGATTTTGTGTACCAACGCAAAGATTTTTGGATCGACTCGAGGCTCTAACCAAGCTAAATAATCAGCGACAATTTGTTTACTGAAATTACTTTTGTAGACGAAGATTGGAAGTACGGTGATATTGTTTCGGAAAAGTTCTAGCAGATTGTCAGGAACATTTGGATAATGTGCACTAGCTGCCCGGCCGCCTTTGATAAAGTTTCCTTTCTTATTACTTTCATAACCATGCTGAATGGCCAACAATAAATTGGTACTAGGTGAAAAAGTTAATCCCTCTTCGGCAAAGAGGATAATGTAACGCAAAGTTGGGTGGACGAGGGCATTGATAATCATGCGCTCAGTACCGTCGCGGTTAACTATCAGAGAACCAAGCACAGAGACATAAGGACGTAGTTCTGGGTCTAGCATATTTAGTACCTGACCTGGAGCTGTGGTGTTGGTACAAATACCGATACTGCCATTTTTCCCTTCTTCAGGTAATTGAAGCAGAGCATCGATTAAAGGGAAGCTCTGAGTGTTATTTGCGTTCATAAGTATTATGCCATTGAGAAGGTAAATATTCAGTTAATGAATGTTTTTCATATTCATCTTTCTCTAAGGCGAAGGTAAAGATTTCTGGGGCGAACTTTAGCAAGAGACAGATCTCTTGTAAAAACTGGCGACAGATTCCACACATCTCACAAGGATGCGTAAGATGTTTCGTAGACATGAGGCCCAAATGAGTCACAGGGGCCTGGGTATTCATCATGGCAATTACTAAAGCTGCCATCTCAGCATGAACATTGGCTCGATGATCGAAGCTGCTGTATTGGCCAGTGAAATAATAATTACCGTCACCAGTGATGACACAACAACCATAACCACTAGCATCATCTTTGGTCAAAAATGTTCGCTCGAGACCTTTGTGTGCATTAGTTCTAAGTACTGTGGCTATATCTTGATTACCAACCTGGCCCATATTCATAGAAGGTCGAGCTTCTATAGTTTTCTTTAGTGGTTTGATTATAGGTTGATAGTAGGGAAGGAAAGAGCTTGCGTCTTCGCAGCTGAATCTTTGTTCTTCAGCTTGATCGAATACTTTATATTCTATGGGTACCCCAGTACGGCGGCTGTGATCGATTAAAATCTTTAACACTTGAGGTGATGCTGCTTCGCCTGGAGGTAATTCTTCGTGAATAGTAGCTATATGTTCAATGCCGAAATCATTTTGAGCGGTAGCCAAAAGTAGTACCGCCAATTCACTTGGTATGTGTAAGATATGGTTGAATGATTCAACGCAACCAGCTTGATAGACGCGGCCGCTATTACTAATAGCTAGACTGGCTGAGCGGGGATTGGTGGGTTTAGTGACTCGGGCCAAGGCTAATGCCGCATGGAGATCGGGGAAGCGCATATGACTAAAAAATATCTTTATTGCTACGGAGTTTACTGACCATCAGGCTACCTGCTGTCCAGTCATAACGTAATACTTTATTGATCAGATCATGCAATAGGTGAATTTTGTCGCGCTCTAATCGCATATACATCTTTTCTGACTGTTTACTCGAAAGTCTCATGGTGGGCCAGAAAGAAACTGGAAAAGCATAATAAGGAAGAAGATGCCCATCAATCGGTTCAATTACTATTACTGTAATTGGTTTCTGTAATACCTCCATAGCGTAGTCGATGCGATGACTGCCATCACAAATGACGTAGAAATCGAATTGACCGGTATGCTGGAGACCATAATTGATGATCGACGCATGAGAGTGGAAAATATCTAAATGATCTACTTTGCTCACTTCATCAATATAAAAACCTTCAAGGTAACGTTCGCCGAGATGATGCAATTTGCCAATAGCATCGCGAATGTAACATCCCTGGAATCGGCGGGTTAGGTCTTCCAAATTTAAATACCCTTGTTCCAATCGGTAGGTGTGTTTTTCAATAATTGGTGGCAAAACGTGAAAGTCGCCACGTTCTTGCCAATGATATTTAACTGCGCATTGCAGATCATTGATCTGTAGACCATTCTTTTTGAGGAAGGCATCTACTTCCGACATGATAGCAATTTGATTTTGATAAATGGTCGGTTGGCTCGTGAACAGATTGACGGATTTCTTATTGGGTAATACTACTTGGGGAGGAGCTCCTACTGATGTAGGAGGTAAGATTTGTGCCAAGGAATATTTGACCGCGCTATAAGGATGAATTGGACCTCCACGCACATTATATACACCTGCAAAGACGATGTTTTGTAGTGATTGGTACAGCTTTGCTAGCGAGATTTGTTTGATCAGAGAGATAGTGCTCATAATGTGCGAAATTTTTTAACAGCTACCGCTACCATTGAAGAGACAGTTCCAATTTTGAGCCGTTCCATTTAATTTAATTTGGTAGGTCGTGATAGTTGGGAATTGCAGAATAGTTCTTTTCATTTGCTCTTGAATGCGAGGATTGTCACATACACCATCCATCATAATTGATCCTGTGAGATCGATATCTGCATGAGTACCAGTGATAACAACACTACTAACTGTGAAATTATTTTGATAGAGAGCTGTAGTTAGTCCGGACAGACCATAGTTACGAGTGTGGACACTAAGGAGTTCTTCAATAGCGGTCTTGAGTGGAGTGGTCGTACTGACGCTACGATTCACCATTTCAATTTCATCACCACAACCAAAAGTGGTAGCACTGGGAGTGCCTATTTCGTTAACCAGGGCTATCTGAACAGTATTGATTGGCGTAGCTAAAGTTGTTGGTACGGTGGTTACCAGTGTCATTGGCGATGCACTTGATGTTGGGGAACTTGCTGGTGTTGGTGTGATACTCATACTGCAGCCAGTCAAAAGGATGCTGATGCTCAGAAGTGGGAAAAACTTTTTCATACAAAAGGGGGATAATCTAAAGCTATTGTTGAGCCTTTGGTGGGAAATTGCAAGATGGCTATGGGGGGAGAATTAAATAACTTTAATTCCAACCGTTGCTACCATGGCGAACTGATTCTGAAGGGGGATTACCGTGGAGTGCTGCACTATTGGTTATAGGTGATCTACGATTATTAAAAGTCTGAAGTGTATGGCGGCGCTTTTTTGCTATCGCTTCAAACAAGTTGTGTTTTGTGACTGGGTCTTTTAGCCAGCTATTGATTTCAACACATAATGCATGCGTGGGGAGCAGGGTGGTTACTGAAGAGTTGATTTTCCAAGTTGGTAAAATATCTAGTAATTTAGCTGGTTGGTGAATTACATCTGAATCTAAAAATAACGGTTTTTTCCCTGTGTTTCCTAAAGCATCAATAAGAATATCAATTGGAAGGAGATCAACTAATCTACCCATTTTGTTAGTTGGTAAAAACATCCTTCTTAAATCAGCTCTAACTGCATCACGATCCCTATCAGTTAGGGCTAATAGTTCATGATAACTATTCATAGGAAAGTCTGGGCGTTCAATGAGACCACTTCCTAAATTCTCACCATCAATTGTGTCCAGAGCTACCAATGTTTGAAGTAAATAGCGTGTATCACGAAAAGATAATCTTAAATGAGGAGGGAAATCATCATCAAGGCTTAGTACGTTTGTCCACCCAAGTGATCTATACGCAGGTAGTTCCATAATTTTTAGTTTGGAGGACAATCTATGCTGCTGGTGATGGAAAATCAACTCTTATGAGATAGGAAATGACTTGGGCTTTGCTAGACTGATATCCGTACTAGTTATTAATTGAGAATTGTGTGCGGTGGTGGCTAATAATGAAAAAAATCTAGTCAGGCCTTTGACACCTAATGTAAATCTTTTGATCCCTTTGACACTGCCGGGGATGGTGGGGATTGGGCGAATAAAAATCATTCCACCTAATACTGGTTCACCATCAGGATGGATATTGAGGGCGCCGCCGTCCGTAGCAGGATCATCACCCACCATCCATGTAGTCCTATGATTGAGGCCATACTGACGACATACCATGCGAAATCCTTCTGGATGCGGCTTAGCAACTGCTCCAGTAAAAAAAGGAATACCTCTGGCCCTTAGTTCATCAAGGCTCTGCGAATGAATAGTGGATATGGCATTGGTGATAAAAATCTCATCGGCTGCCAGTAAGTTTTGAGGAAGAATCGCACATTCATAAACTTTGATTCCGTGACTAAGTGCCAAGTTAATTACTTGCATCCGCATAGTTCCGGCTAAACAACCTTCGTCTAATCCGGAGGTGTAAAGA
>CAZXKW010000014.1:0-12902 GCA_964641565.1 uncultured Candidatus Peribacteria bacterium | reverse complement strand
TCCTTTATGCGGTAGGTTATATTGCAGAACAATGGGAATGCGATGCCACCTATATCCCCACCACAGCACTAAGCATGTCCGATACTAGTATTGGTGGCAAAGTACGTATACATCGTGTCAAAGACGGTCAATACGAACGCCATTTCTATCGCAGCTATTATGAACCCAATCATATCATTGTTGATCCGAGATTTTTGGATGACAATTTAGATCATGAAGTCACTTTAGGCCTAGCTGAGATTATCAAACATGCTCTCTATCAGTCCCCAGCTTTACTTCAGTACTTATTATCCAAAGAATTCGAACCCTTTGAAAACAAAAGCAGTCTCATGAAAGTGATTATGTGGACAGCAGCATTGAAAAGAGCATGCTTAGTCGGAGATCCTTATGAAAGTGAAATCGGCTCCAATACTATTCTCCGTGCCGCCCACGATATCTCTGATCAATTAGAAATAGAATCAAAACTCCAAATGCGCCATGGCAAAGCCGTCTGGCGCGCTATCGAAACCGATCTCAAAGATACAGAAAAAGCCAAAGCGTATCAGGCTTTGGCTCAAAAGTTATGGCGAAACTAACCAAGCTCTTGGCTATCTACGAGTTGGGGTAGAATGAGCAACATTATCAACAAAGCTATTAAGAGCATTATAGCCAATAGCACCAGCAATCCCAAGACCAACCAGTACAGCTGCCACTAAAGCGCGATTGGAACGAGGTGCAACAGCTGCAACCATAGCCACATCCTCTTGCATTCCAGAATCCAAAACTACAGAGCCGTTAGCGGAAGCATTTCCTGAAACAGCATCAACTGGTGAATCACATCGTTCTGGTGGAGGCAATGTTAGAGATCCATGACCTTGATGTTGCACATTAGGAACTGCAGATGAAGAAGATTGGATTGAAGGAGTAATGACTGGTAAAGCTACGATTCTGCGTCCCCACAAAACAGCCAAACAGGTTTTCTGATCTACACCTAAACTTGCTAAATAAGCTCTAACGCCATCAACCTGCTCTTTAGCAACTTCGCCTAATACAATGTCACGTGCAAGATCTTTATCCACACCAGCCTCTTTTAAAAGACCTATTGCATTAGAAAAAAGCTCATAATCAGCAGCAGCATTTTCAGATGCAGCAGTATCATAGACCGTAACAGCTGGATTTCTCTCTTGCGGCGAGGCACCACCACCGATACCAGTCATACCCACCATTGTCCCGCTACGAGGGTGCGGAGACGGAAGAACTACAGCCCGTGCTGGAGTAACCACCTTAGAATCAGCTATGGACGGGTTAGGAGAAGCATCGCCTACTACAGCTCTAACCTCACTTCGTGTTGCACTACCAGTATCTGGTACCGATGGGCCCAAATCAGGCTCCTGAGCCTTCCAACCAACCAGCGTAGCATGTCTAGCTCCAGCTTTAACTCTAGCCATAGAATAAAATTAAAAGTTTTAATTGATTAATAAATTGACACCATTTTCTCTCGATTAGAGATGAAATGCAAGAAACAACAGAGTATTTTAGTCAGTACCACCATCGGCAGCTACTACAGAAGTTTGGTCAGTGTGAGCTAAACCATACACTATACCAGCACCAACTGCGACCGTAATAGCCAGTCCCAATCCCACCGCTAATATGGTCCTTATGTTAACTCTTCCATTTTCAACTTGTGCCTTCATTGCATCTTCAACCTCTGGTGCTAGAGACTCATCTCTTTCAGGGATTTCTACAGCTTTTTTATCAACAATAAGTTTAGCTTGATCTGGGCCAGCTCCACGTTGTCTCTGGGTACAATAAACTAAAGTCTGCTCCCATACGATTGAGCCTGGAATGCCAATTCTTAATCTTTCAGCATAGAATAAAGCACCCTCTTGAGCTAAATCAAGAGCAATCTTTCTACTAAGTAAAACTTGAAATACAGCCATTCCTTGACGACGAATTTCTTCTTCAATTAACTGCTTACTATGGACTGCAGCTTCAACAAAAGTGGCATCGGCGTCACTGGCAGGAGATTTAGTTTGTAATGAATCAACAGCATCTCTCAGAGGTGGAGCATCAACAGTAATGGTTGCCAATCTTTTTCTAACGCTCGCCACTGCAGCAGAAACATCTTTAGTACGAACATCATCTGCCTTTTGCCAAGTAAGAGGATTAAATGCATCAAACCCTTGCGGAATACTTGGGTCAACTGTCACAACAAAATCGGCCTTCATTTTACCCAAGTCTAATTGCACTGGTTCAGTAAGAGTATCATCCCCACTAGCAGTACCAGCACCTTTTTCAGCCAAATCACCTGCCGCAACCAGCACCGTAGAAGATGTTTCAGTAGCCAGGTCAGGTGAACCACCTTCCACTGAAACATTAGGTGTAGGTGAAAACGCAACAACAAGACCAAGTGCATTCTCATGAGCTACGCCTCGGTTTCTCATCTGTAAATATCTTGTTACCATATCACGAGCATCCCTATGATCTCTACCACCATTACGACACATTGTATAAACAACAACACATTGATCAGCTCTTTCTTCACTATACCCAACTGCGATAATATCTTGATGAAGCTGAACTTGAGCTTGTGCTATTTCAGGATTCTCATTAGCTGATTCCACAACCACCATTTTTTGAGCCATCGCTGGATCAAAACTAGTCTTCGATCGTTCTCTTGGAGCATTAACTGAAGGATTACTAGGATTCCCATCAGATGTTTTCTTTGACATAATTGATCTTTAATTTGAATGATTATAATAGCACTTTCTAGAAATAAGTAAATACCAACTTAAGAGTCAATATATCATAGTAAAAATGCTATTTACACGTGAGTTAGAAGTAGCATCAATCGTTCCTGCCAACACACCCGAGGCATAGGAATAGTATGCCGAAGATAAAACGCCACCTCTTGCTGTACAAGCCTAAATGGTCGCCCAGTCACACTACATTTCAAAATCCTTCCGTCACGACCATCATCCGCCTCAGTCAATTCGCAATTCGCCATTCGCAATTCTGAATTATCGCTCCAATCTCTGCTCTTTGCCCTCTGATCTAAAAATTGATGCGTTTGAGACTCCTCATAATCATGTGGAGCATATTTACCTGGCAAAAACTGCCCCCATTCGCCCGTGCTTTTCATATGAGCAATAATTCGCGGTACTAACTCTTCATATTCAGATTTCGTATATTGCTTGTTCAAAATACAATACGATTTTTGCTTAAGCATGATACAACCAAAGCAGCTATTGCTACTCCAAATCATATAGCTATAGAAATTTTCACTACCAGTATTGATAGAGTTACAGAAACCAAGTCTTCCAGACAAAACTGCCGACTGATATCCAAGCTCTCCTTGATATACTTCACCACGCCAAATATCTTTACCAAAAGCCCCAGTAGCCCAACCACAATCTTCAAGATTTTCGCCAAATTCACACTCATACACATTGTGGCAGTGCTGTAGATAAAGACCAGAAGCATTTTCACTCTGTTTAATGGTCGATACGAGAGTTGGATTTTTTTTGTGAAATTGACGACACTGTTCCAAATACCCCTGGCGTGATGGGTAATTACCTAAATTAGCTTGTTTTATAAAGTTCTCATAGACCTCTTTAGTAACTGTTTGATTGAAAATTGCATACTCAACCTGACGCAAACCAACACAACCAAAACAATACTTACAACCAATCAAATCTCGAGAACCAAAGCATTGGTAACAATCAACACAGTCACTACAATGCTGACAGTCATAGGCATGATCACAGTGAATACAACTATAACACAGCTCACAATCCATGATACCAATACAATCAACACAGTCCCGGTTACGAAGAGGATACCTAGTCTTGAGACAGTACATACAACCTTCACTATCCCCCATCCCAAAACAAAGGTAACAATTTTTTAGTGAAGACGAACTATCGACATAGCGACTATTTTCGCAACCGATTTGCACCAATGGCTGCATTATTACTGCATGCATCAATTCATTCCATTGCTCAAAAAATGGTCGCGAGAAATCATAAGATTTACCAACATTGGCATTATCCACAGCATCACTCCAAAATTCTTCCGAAGTACATACTTTATAGCCCAGCTGAGGATTGTAACGAGTAATTAATGGCTCACCTGAAATGACGCTCTTACTATCAAATAAAGACATCAAAGTAACATAACTTTGCAGCTGTCTATTGAACTCAAGTGGATGAATAGTAGGCAAAGGAATATCACCAGGGCGCAACAAAGGGTGCAGCTGTTCCAGTTTAGCAATCAACGCTTGCTCAGCTTCCGTAATCACAAATGCTTTACCACTAATAGTACACACCCGGGGCAAATCAGCCATAAAGAAGACGCATTTTCTACGCTCAATTTACCCTATTTATCCTCAATGGGGTATAATTATGACAATACTACCACTTGATCAAAAATGAAAAGCAAAAAGTTTAACTTCAAACGCTATCTAAGCAATACTGATCGTTGGGAACTCATCCTCTATTTCCTCCTTGCGATAGCATTAGCGCTAGAATTTTTATTAAGCTGACAAATGCCTCCTGACCAAAGGATGAGTAACTAATGGATAAGCACCATCAACTACCGTTAAACCTTGAACGCGTCTACCACTAGAATGCGGTCGTAAAGAAAATCTAGCTCCTTTACGAGCACATCGCAAAACATCTTTCACATCAGACCGTGCAGGATCTTGATCTACCAAACTAATTGTTTGACCTTTTCTCCTCCGTACATCATCGATAACAGGCCTAAGTCCCTGCAAACTCGCGGGATCAACTATTGCCTGTTGATTGAGCACAAAACACACTTTCATCTGCTCTCGATACATCAAGGTCAACCAAACCGACTGCTCCTCGATCGGCAGCTCGCCGATTTTTTTAAATACATGGGGCCTCAAGATTTCATCAAGACCACGCCATTCACGAAGAATACGAGGATCTCGGATAGTAGATATCCCCGCCCCCAGACAAAGTTCAGAGATACGATGACGCTCACTGATATAGTAATTCACCAATTGAAATATCTCACTGTACAAAGGAGCACTTTGCGACTCTGTGGTCAAAACCCCAAAGGACTCTTTGCTATCACGTCGATCTAAATTGCAAACTAGAAAAGTAGATTTCCTCATTGGTTCAAAACAGAAGTAGCATTGTAACACAAACTTCACATCTCACAAATACACTGGAAAGTTACTCATTGGAACAGCACTCAAATCTAAAAGCTAGATTATAAATTTTAGATTCTAGATTTGACAGTCAATGTCTTTATTATGCGAGTAAGTAGATTGATAATGGATTCGATCTCTAGTAACTGAGTGTCCACATTTTCAATTAAGCGGACACCTCGCAGCAACCGTAACCAATACCTAGTTTCCCTTGCCTCTTTAAGTGAAATCAATAAGCGATAAGTAAACTCTGTTCTACTAAAAGCCGCTACAGCTCCTTCAATATTCGCTCCGACACTAGTGGCACTCCGCCACAATTGATTAGCGATAGTATACTCACGTTTTCTTTTAAGCACTTGGTAAACAGGAAAAATAGAAATAGCAAAATGATAACTTTTATCTTTAACAAGATTAGGCTTCATACTGAACCTTTTAGATCTGTCACAGCTTCCCACAAGAAATATGAAATCAACCTTACTGAATCAACTTAGATTCTAGATTTTAAAAACTAGATTTCAGATTTACCCAACAATCTGCTTGTCTCCACCACCAAAAAACAGTACCTTTTTCTCCGAAAACAGTCCTCATGAATCTCTCCCATCAGCAATATCGCGCCGATTACGAATCTCCTCAATTTGTCGAGATCTTTAAAGGATTCAAGCACTTCCTATGGTCTGCTGAAAAAGAAGCAGGTGACTTTTTGGTGGAAAAGCTACATGAGCAGTGGCCTCTCCCAGACAATAAAGATCATTTACATATACTAGAGATCGGCTGTGGCGACGGCGCTCTGACTAAGCATGTTTTGCATCAGATGAAAGACGAATATCGTATTGGCACCTATACGGGCATCGATGTTTCTGAACCATTGCTTGCTGCCGCAAAAGAAGACTTACATACCTTATCAGCTGAGGCCCATCAATTGATCAACCAAGACGCCAATCAATTCACAAGCAATCAAAAGTATGACTTAATACTTTCGCTTAATAGTTGGTATGGATTAGAACAAGAAAAAATTAACTATTACCAATCCCTGCTCAGCCCAACCGGTATTTTAGTAATATTACTCAATAGTCAGAAGAATCTCATCTGGCAATTAAGACATATGTATGATGCTCAACTCCTTGCGAGTGAAGATGTAGAGCTCTATCTGAAAAAGAACAAAATTCTATGTAAGCAATGGGAGTGGGATAGTAAAAAATGGAATCGAAATCAATTTTGTGACAGCCAAGGAATCAAAGCAGAAGCCATCCCCTTTTTCCAATATGTTACCCGCCAGGCTCAACTAGATAAAACGCTCCAAAGTATAGTAGCTAAACTTGCGCCAACCGCGTTTACACTGACACAAGAACTTTTCTTTATCTATCCATCAAATTAACGCATTCCTTGATTTAAAATATATGAAACTGAGCATTCATGAACTTACTAGAAATATCCACGCTGAGTCGATAAAACCAATTGGTTTTAAAGAAGCACGCGCGTTAGCAAGAAAATTAATTAAAGCTTGTATTGAGCGCCCAACAGCTCCAATTAAAACCCGCAAGCAACTACGAGCAATCATTAGAGGTAATAGTGCCCATCCTCTAACAAATTTCATTTCATATCAAACATACTGCAGCCAAATAGATAGCAGTAGTGGTGGACCTATATCATTTTCGGCTTGGTCATATGGTACTAGAGTAATTAATGATGATTTAGCAACTCGCAGACCAGCTAAGAATCGCTGGGCAACTTTAAAAACAAAAAATATTCGGCCCGGCAGCTTGGTACTTAGATCTCATGATCGACAAAGACCATTAAGAGTGCATGCTATAAGCCATAATGCCATGGTCCAAGCCATCTGCCTAAAAACTAAATTAACCATTACACTCTCACCCGAACATGTTGTTTTAGTGAAGTAATATTAAGAAATTATAAGCTTTTAAAGTCAACACTACTCTGTTGGGTAAAGTAAAGCAGATGGAACGGGACCTACCATAAGGTAGGATATAAGTGATCAAACTTAACCCATCCCATCTATGCATATATTACTAGCAGTGCAGCCAGAACGCACTATTAAATCACAGGTTTGTCGAATTCTGTTTGGTAGAAGCAATCTCGTTCAATGTCCTTACTGTACTCGTACCGGTTGTATCCGTCGTGATGAGAAGTTTCAATGTCGTCGTTGTGGTCGTGCTTGGTCTTTAACATCATTAACCTGGTTAAAAGGTATGAAACTTAACTGGCAACAATTATGGGGATTGGTGTGGTGCTTCATCAATAAGGTACCCATAGATCAAACCCAGAAACTTTTGTCTCTCTCAAAGCCTACCGTGTACCTCTGGTATGGAAAGTTTCGTCTCCATCTACCGGCACAAGAAGCTGTTCGTTTGGAAGCGATCGTACAAGTAGATGAAGCATACTTTGGATGCAGAAAGAAAGGCGTTGCCCTGCTCGCTGCGAAGCAGAAACATACCTCACGAGTTGCTTGTCGAGTGTTGTCACACAACAACGTCGACAAACAGGACATGCTGCCATTTATTCGTCAGCACATTGTTCCAACCTCACACGTATGTACTGATGGAGCAGGTATCTACCGAGGTATGGGAAAGCATTGGCCAATAACACATCAGTATGACATCCATAAGAAAGGACAATTTGAACACACCTCAGAGATAGAAGGATTCTTTGGCTCTCTGAGAACGTTTATTCGGAGAATGTACCATCATGTAACCATCCAAAAACTGCCTGAAGTGATTCAAGAGTACCAATGCAGACTCATGTTGCCAGATATCTTCAGTTCTCCTTTTACCTTCCTTCAAAACACCTTACCCCATGTTTCATTTGCTTAACTATACCCACTCTGTTATACTAAAAAGAAACAAAAACAAACAACATGCCCCTGTCCCAGACACTCCTCAACAGAAAGATCTTTTCGATTGTACTGATAACATTGATGAGTCTCAGTACTTTGCTCCCATTGACTAAAGAAAGCTTACCAGCTTCTTTGGCTGGCAATGGCGTGCTACTCAGTACTACAGTGACTTATTCTGCTGCTGATTATACTGCTGATAGTCCGGCAAGTGGGCCATTAGTTACCAATGGATCAGCAGTGACTTATTTTATTGACTTTAGTAATAGTAGTGGATCTGAACATCCTGTATCTTCATTCACTTTAAATACTACCAATCACACGAGCTGGACTGGATCAGCCTCATGTAGCTATATAGTTGGTTCCATTGGACAAGATCACACAGGGTTAGATTTTGATACTGCTGGCACAGCTTGTTCTTTTGGGCCCTCCTATACTATTACAGGGATTGGGTTTCCTACAACATTAGCAGTTGCTCAAAGTATCTACCTCCGCATTACAGGTTTAAGTGTAACTAACAGCACTATTGGCTTTACTACATTTGCCAATGGCCAGTTTAGTAACGGTGATATTTTCAGTGACCAACGCAATCCTGCATATGTCAGAGTCGGTGATCATATTATTACCGGACAAATATTCAATGATGCCAATATGGATGCCATCCACTCACCTACCGAGCTAGGATTGGCAGGAATTAATGTTAGATTAATTCAGGAAGTAGCAGGCAGTAATAGTGACCCGATCATAAACAGCAGTGAAATAACAGATGAAAATGGCTATTATGCCTTTGATGAAAGTGACTATCCAGCCTTCTCACTTTTTAGTTCTTATCGGGTTACAGCACTATCTACTTTGAGTAATCGATTGACTACCAATAATAATATTCAGGAATTTCCTATTATTACAGCAGGTACGCATGTGGCTGATGACATTGGCTTTCGTATAGCTATTACCAGTGAAGTAGGTGATCGAGTATGGATAGATACCGATGGTGATGGCATTCAAGATAGTGGAACTGAAGAATCTGGCGTCGGTGGAGTACATCTTGAACTGATGAGTGATGATTCGATACTTGAGTACGGCAACGATGATAGTGGCGTAGGCGGAGCGTATTCGATTAGTTACGTTACCCCCAATACCTGTCTTGGTCGCAATGTGAATCAAGCGGGAGGAAGTACTGGCAATGTAGAAGTCAGCTATCCATGTAATGTACAACCCGGTGGACAGTATTATTTGACCTTTCGTACTGATAATTTCTGTTTAGTGGATCACAGTGCTTTTCGTTTATTAGATGCCGGTGACAATGTGCTAGCCGAGGGTAGTTGTAATCGAAGTGGCTATCCTAATACATTAATTGCTGAATCAATTTATCGATTTGGCCCATTTACTGAGGCCCAAGCAGGACTAGCTCATTTAAATGTCATTGATGACTATGGGGATATCACATTCTTAGATTTAAACTGGAATTATACTGGACCGATTGGTTTCAATGCTTACTTAAGAGCCTCTAATATTCCAAGTGGATATATAGTTTCTCCTGCTGATCAAGGTTCAAATACACTTGATAGTGATTTTACTAGTGAAGAAAGCCCAGGAGTTTACCGTACCGACAATTTCTTCTTTCAATTCGACAATTTCAATCGTGACATGGATCTCGGATTAATTGGGGAGGATCCTAGTGCAACTGATATCTTGTTAGAAAAAACAGTAGATGCTCCTAGTACCGGTTCCGGAGATACAGTTACTTATACGATTACCGTTACTAACCTCAGCTCTACTGTTACAGCAAGTGGTGTCACTGTATATGATGTACTTCCAAGCCAAGTCACCTACACCGGTCAAACAGCTACTACAGGTGTTTATGATCAAATCACAGGAGAGTGGCCAGTTGGTGATCTTCTACCATCGACATCTGCTCAGTTAGAAATTACAGCTACTATTAATGACGCCAACACGCCTACTATCACGAATACAGCATCAGCAACCACCATTACCAGTGAAAGTAATATCAGTAATAATTCTGATTCAGTAGATATCATTCCTACAGCACCAGTAGCTGATATTAGTATTATCAAGTTGGCCAATGCACCGACACCCACCCTGGGTAATGTAATTACGTATACTATCACAGCCAGCAACAATTCCTCCACTGATATTGCCTATAGCATGACAGTAACCGACCACTTACCAGCCTCGGTAACTTTTGTATCCCAAGCAACAACTTCAGGAACATACGATCCAATGACAGGCATTTGGTTGGTTGGCGATGTAGGTCCCAATAACAGCCACACATTGATTCTTACCGTTACTATCAATGATGCTGGTAGCACAATTAGCAACACAGCAACACTAAGCAGTCTCAGCCAAGACCCAGACTTAAGCAACAATAGCAGTACTGCAAATGTTATACCTACACCAGAGCCGAGTCCATCACCTAGTCCAACTCCTTCAGATTCACCATCACCATCTCCTTCACCCAGCCCAACTCCTTCTGATTCACCTTCACCGTCTCCTTCACCCAGCCCAACTCCTTCTGATTCACCCTCACCATCTCCTTCACCCAGCCCAACTCCTTCTGATTCACCATCACCATCTCCTTCCCCAAGTCCAACTCTATCAAGTTCACCTTCACCTATAGCGACACCAACATCTAATAGTTCAGGTGGCAGTGGTGGTGGCATAGTAAACCCAGGAGGAATCACAATTATCGGTGGTAGCAACAATAGTAGTTCTAATAGCGGTTGGCACTATAGTAATAATAACAGCCGACGTAACAGCTCTAATAAACAATCCCAAATTACCAACATTATTCCCCCGGTCCCACCCGTCCCGGCTCAAGACCCGCTAACTTGTTTAGTTGCTAATGGAACTACCAGTATCGACTTCTTAGACATTCAGAGCACTACTGACCAAAAGAAAACACAGTTTTTAACCAGTATACTTAATACCGCTAGCAACAGTAGAATTATTCAAGGATATGGCAATCAAAGCTACGGCATGGGCAAAGTGCTCACCCGCTTTGAGCTTACCAAAATCGCGTTGCAAGCTAACTGTCTGCAACCAAATCAGCTCACACCAAACCAAGTTTTCAGTGATGTTCCTCAAGACAACTCAGAAATGTCCTTAATTATTGGCACAGCTCAAAGTTTAGGCATTGTCACAGGCAAAGACGGCAAATTTTATCCGAACCAAGCCGTGACTTATGCTGAAATGAGCAAAATCCTTTTAGGTAGTGGCTACTATTTCCAGGGTCACATAGCACCAATCCTATATAGCAGCAGTTTCCCAGGTATTACCGACCAATCATTTAGCCAATATGCTGAATACGCAGTGAGACTACAATTAGTAGCACTCAATAATGGCATATTCCCACAAAATGCTCCCATCTACAGAGACACGATGTTGCAAGTACTCAGCCGCTATATTTCTTATCTCAAGAATATTAGTCTGAGCTAATTTTTCATCCCTATTCCTCGATTGAGCAAATAAAGATTGTACCAAACCAAAACAGCAGTCATGACTATAAGCACGCTTAAGCTAGTATAGATAGATACATCAGAGACTCCATAAAAACCAAAACGGAATCCATCAATTAAATACAAAATAGGATTAGCTAAAGCAATTGTTTGCCATGGATCAGGCAGACTTTTAATGGAATAAAAAACTCCCCCAAGATAAGACAGTGGAGTTAATACAAAAGTAGTAAAAACACTGACATCATCAAATTTTGTGGCAAAAATAGCATTAGTTAAACCGCCCAAAGCAAAAACCAAAGAAGTAAGCGTAATAAATAACAACACAATCAAAGGATAGGTAATAACTGGCAAGGTGAAAAAAACAGAAACGGCCAAGACTATCAGTCCAACCAAAATCCCACGCAACATACCACCCACCACATATCCTCCCACAATCACCCAATTAGGTGTTGGTGAGACTATTAACTCTTCAATGTTCCTTTGAAATTTTGATCCAAAAAAAGAACTCACTACATTGGAAAAAGCACTATTAATAACAGCCATCATTACCAAACCAGGGACGATGAAAGCCATATATGGCACACCGCCAATATCGCCCACACGTGATCCAATAAAAGTACCAAAAATCACAAAATAAAGAGCCTGATTCATAACAGGCGGCAGCAAAGTCTGCGACCAAATCCTAAAAAAGCGGGATACTTCTTTGCGCACAATGGTCGAAAAAGCGACCCAATTACCAGCAAAATTCATATAATTACTTTTTAACTAAATCTAAAAAGAAGTTTTCTAAACGATTACCCTTGGCACGAATATCTTTGATTTCCACTCCTGCTTGATCCAACTCTCGAATCAAAGAAGTAATTGATTGAGACATAGTGAGATCGACTTCCCAATTCGTCTCATCAATCAGATTAATGAGATAATGTGCCAGTTGAGGTTTAGGTGTACCAGCTTGCACTGTTAACTGAAATGTTTGTTTCTCAAAAGAACTAAGCACTTTTTTCACACTATCTACCTTCACCAATTCGCCCTGCTTAATCACTGCTACATTACGACAGAGCTGTTCCACTTCTTCCAAATAATGTGTAGTCAGCAAGATGGTAGTTCCTTGCGCATTCAAGTTCTGTAAATACTCCCACATTCCTCGACGCAACTCTACATCAACACCTGCTGTAGGTTCATCCAAAATCAATAACTTTGGCCGATGAATCAAGGCTCGCGCAATCATCAACCGACGTTTCATACCACCAGAAAGAGCTCGCGACGGAACATCTTTTTTATCCCAAAGCTCCAAAGCTTTCAGTACCTCGGTAGTACGCTCTTCAGCAATCTTACGAGGAATGCCATAGTATCCAGCTTGAGCGACAACGATATCAAATACTTTTTCGAAAATATTGAAATTAAACTCTTGAGGAACAACACC
>CAZXKW010000013.1:11730-12974 GCA_964641565.1 uncultured Candidatus Peribacteria bacterium | reverse complement strand
ATTCAGGTAAATACAAACCAGAAGAAATTGACTTTACTTTATCAATGAAATACCGAAGCATTTGTTCTGTAATCTCGAAGTCTGAGACGACACCATCTACTAAAGGACGGATAGCAACTATATGAGAAGGAGTTCTACCTACCATTTGGCGAGCGGCTTCACCAATAGCCAATATTTGCTTAGTTTTATCATTGATAGCTACTACCGATGGTTCATTGATTACTATTCCTTTATTGCGCACGAATACCAAGGTGTTTGCTGTACCTAAGTCTATCCCAATATCGTGTGAAAAAGCGCCAAATAAATTTCCAAACATGCTTAATAAGATTTAGCAAAATACCATTTTCTAGTTGCCGGTTTCCCAGAATAAAAACACTTTTTATCTCCATTCTCCCCTTTTTCTTCGAAGCTTACTAAACGCGTTGTTGCTTTGGTTTTTTCCTGAATTTCTTTCTCAATAGCACTATCTTCACAGAAGTATGCTAATGCGTAACCGCCTTTTTCAACTACTGCCAAGAACTCTTCATAGGTGGTGACTTCAGTAACTGATTGTTGTAGTCGCTCAGCTGAACCTTGGTAAATATCGCTGGTGATTTGGTTGAGCAATTGAGGAATCATTTGGGCACAGTCACTAATATTAATACTAGATTTCTCTTTCGTGTCACGACGAGCAACGCTCACTTTGTTTTCAGCTAATTCTTGTTTACCAAATTCAATGCGCACTGGCACACCCTTGAGTTCCCACTCATTACGTTTGAATCCTAAACTTTGTTCGGTGCGATCATCAATATGTACACGTACTTCTGTTGGTAAGGCTGATTTGATTTGCTCGCAGGTAGCTTTTAACTCTGGCAGCGCACTTTCATCGTTGCCAATAGGAATAATCACAACTTGAATTGGTGCTACTGGTGGTGGTAATACCAGCCCATCATCATCACCGTGAGCTACAATTAATGCGCCAATCATGCGGGTAGACACACCCCAGCTTGTTTGCCATGGTACTTTTCTTTCGCCGTCTTTATCTAAGAAATTGATTTCAAAGGCTCGAGCAAAATTCTGACCGAGATTGTGAGATGTCCCGAACTGAATTGATTTACCATCTTTAGCTAAGCTTTCAATACAAGTAGTATAGAGTGCTCCTTTGAACTTTTCATTCTCAGATTTGTAACCAGTCAATACTTTGAGTGCTAAAGTTTTTTCGGCGAAATCTTTGTACATGCTTAGTGCTCGTAGTGTTTCGCTAT
>CAZXKW010000013.1:0-11720 GCA_964641565.1 uncultured Candidatus Peribacteria bacterium | reverse complement strand
GTCTTCTTTAGTGGCATGTACAGTGTGCCCTTCTTGCCATAAAAACTCAGTCGTACGTAAAAATGGTCGGGTACGCATTTCCCAACGAACAACATTGGCCCATTGGTTGATTAGTAGTGGCAGATCGCGATAGCTTTGTATCCAGCGAGAATAGGTATCATAAATAATAGTCTCTGATGTCGGTCTCACGATCAATGCTTCTTCTAGTTGTTTACCTCCAGCATGTGTGACTACTGCCACTTCAGGTGCAAATCCTTCCACATGCTCACTTTCTTTTTTGAGAAAGCTTTCTGGAATAAACAAAGGGAAATAAGCGTTTTTGACACCAGCAGCTTTAATTCTCTTATCCAGGTCTGCTTGCATCAATTCCCAAATTCGATACCCATAGGGCTTGATAATCATACAACCCTTTACTGATGAGTAATCAGCAAGGTCAGCAGCTGCTACTAAATCCAAATACCATTGAGAAAAATCTTCTTTTTGACTGGTCAATGCTTTTTTCTTGTTCATAAAAGGTTTAGGGGAGTTTTTTAGAGTGAGTGTCAGTGTCTATAAAAAACTGACGAATGATTTCTTCCAGGGTAGGTTCATGCACAGAGAATGTTTCTATTTGCGTTTGATTCAAAATCTGCGCTGCCAAAGAAGCAACAGCATTGTAAGGTACGATGAGATCAATCACAAGATTTGGCTGAGTAATTTTCTGTACATTAGCGGGTAGTGCAGGTAAATCAGCTCCTGGAGCTAAGGTGAGGCTTATTCGCTTTTCTTTGGCGTATTTGCTATGAAGGATGCTAATCTGATCATCAAAAACAATGCTGCCTTTTTGCAAGATTATTGCTCTTTGGCACAGGTTAGCAATATCTTGCATGTTATGTGAGGTCAATATAATAGTACTTCCAGTCTGGCTATGGTATTCCAATAAAAATTGGCGAATGGTTTGTTGGGAGATGATGTCGAGCCCAATGGTTGGTTCATCTAGGAGTAGAAGTTTCGGATGATGCATAATCGCTGCTAGAAATTCACAACGCATTCTCTGGCCCAGTGAAAGTTTGCGGACCGGTTGTCTTAAAATACCTTCAATGTCCAACAATGCGCTATAACGCTTCAATCTTTCTGAAAAGTCTGTAGGCTTTATTTCATAAATTGCTTGAAAGAACTGGAGACTATCTAATGTGGGTAAGTCCCACCATAACTGGCTCCTCTGTCCCATGACTAAACTCATTTGTCTTAAGAATGTTTTTTTTCTTTCACCGGGAATAAAGCGGTCAGCTTGAATGGTTCCTGATGTCGGTAGTAGTACTCCGCTAATAATCTTCATCAAAGTGGTTTTCCCTGAACCATTGGGGCCCAGTAAAGCGACCATATTGCCGGCAGGAATATGAAGGTTGATATTCGTTAAAGCATGTTTTAGGCTTTTCTGACGATAGAAAAGTGATTTCACACTCCCCCACAGACCAGGTTGTTTGTGAAATATGGGAAAGTTTTTAGCTAACTTTGCTGCAACAATTTCCAAGGTGGAGACTTAATGCTACATTAGTCTAACCTAATTGCGAGAATTAACAATCACCTTTGCTGCTTCAGCTCGAGTCAGGGTATTGTTGGGATAGAATTGACCTTGGAAGCCCTGAATCCATTGGCGTTCATAAGCTGTATTTATCGCTGGAGACCAGGTAGACACAGCTACGTCTTGGAAGTAACTCTGTGATGAAGTGGATATTGGCGTTTTTCGGATACTGACTAGCCACACAATAGCCTGATTGCGGCTAATTGGCTGATTGGGATTGAATGAAGCTGGTTCGTATTGCAACAGGCCATAAGAATAGGCACATCGTAGTTCTTGATTCATGCTACTGCTTTCTATCAATGGGTATGGTGAGCTGATGAGACTACAAGTGCTATTTACTAAACCGGCATCTCGTAACGCTATTTTTAAGAATTCACCTTTGGAAACCCTATTATTAGGGAAGAAAAAGCCATTTACACCTTGTATTGCCCCCTTTACTCGGAGATCATTGATTTGATTGTAGGCAAAGTGATTGGTAGTGATGTCATAAAAGTCAGCTGGTGATGTTGGAACGACTACCTCGCTGCTACGGTGACGCTTAGATCGTCTGCTGGGACTATCATTTTCTGATGCTTCTGGTGTTGGTGTAGTGGTGGTGATAATGGTTGGCTCGATAGTTGCTGAGGGAGTTGCTGTCGGAGTGGGGCTAGTTTCAGGTGTAGGTGAAAATGAAGGTAGTGGTGAAGTGGTTGGAATTGGTTCAATTGCAACTGGGTTTCGAATAATTGTTAGGCTGTTTGATGCTATTAGTCGATGATCAAATGTGTAGCTGTCGACGTTAATCGTGTTATTGCCTAAATTGAGACTATAGTTGCTACTCCACTGAGGTTGGCCAGGAGTATAACTAGCAACTGGAGTGCTATTGATGACGATTTCTTGTACCGGTCCAGTAGTATTTCCACCTAAAGTGACTGTTTCAGCCGTGGTGACGTAATGACTATCTGTAGTTGGGGTCGTGATAGTTAGTCCTACCGGAGCTTGGGTGACTTGAATGGCTGTATTTTCACTCACTGTTTGAAAACCATCGCTGACATTGATACTGACATTATAGCTGCCGGCGATTGCAGTGGTGTGGATTGGTTCAGATGTATAAGTATTAGTGCTAGTGAGTGTGAAGCTAATGGTTGGTTGATTTAAGCTGCTCCCGCTACCAGTTACGGCGAGTGCTGCATTTTCAGGATCTGTGGTGATTACGGTGATGGTGGTACTATTTTGATTATCGTTAATGATGGTATTAGGCGTGTTGGTAATGCTTGTGATTTGTGGTGGTAAATTAATAGGTGGAGCATCTTCTGGTATGCCTAAAGAAGCTTGGATATCGAGTAATCCGTAACCATAGAGATTGTCTTTGCCGGGACTTCCCAAGTCTCGTGCTGTGGATTCTAATCTAGTTTGAATTAGGCTAGCTGGCCAATTGGCATTTTGTTCTTTTAGTAGTAGCGCGGCTGCACTGACCATTGGGGTAGAAAAACTAGTTCCTGAAGCGATAATATAACCGTCCGGTGCGATAGCCCCATCATTCAAGACCATAGTGCTACTTTCTTGTGGGGTGTGCGCTCGAGTGCCTAATAAGAAAACACCCGGAGTTACTATGGAGAGCTTATTTCCGGTATTTGAAAAAGTCGCTTTGTTTCGATTGCTATCGATACTACCAACTGCAATGACACTTTCAATATTTGCTGGTGAGAAATCATTATCTTCAATACTTTCATTGGTATTACCTGCCGCAGCAACCAATACCACACCTGCTTGTTTGGCATCATTACAAGCTGTAATGAGTGGGGCAGTGGAAGCATTTGCTCCACCGAAGCTCATATTGATGACATTGGCTCCATGAGCCACCGCATAATTGATTGCGCGAATGACATTAGTAGTACTGCCATTACCTTGAGCATTGAGTACTTTAAGCGGCATAATACTAGTTTGGGGGGCGATGCCCACAATTCCGTGATTGTCGCTTACCGATCCAATCAATCCCGCAGCGAAGGTGCCGTGACCGAGGTCATCACCGAACTGGTTGGTATTGTTAATAAAGTTCCAACCATGAACATCATCAACAAAGTTATTTGCGTCGTTGTCTAGACCATCAATGCTTGGTTCTAATGGATTGGTCCAGAGATTGGGAAGGATGTCCGGATGATTTGCATTTAAGCCACTATCTAAAATAGCTACGATAGTGTTGTCCCCTCTTAAATTGGTTTGATTAAATACTGGTTCCCAATCAATATCGATACCGGCTGTCCCTGCCTGGCTAATATTTGCAGTCCGGTGGAAACTCTGGCCAGTATTGTTCAGATACCATTGTTCACTAGCATAATAGGTGTCAGGAGGCAGGCTAGTTGCCGACATAATGTAATTTGGCTCTACCTTCAAATCAGGATCCTGACTAGCCATAATTGCTGCCAAGTCTAGTGAACTAGCAAATTGCACTCGAAATTGATCTTCGCTGGTGGGGAGTCTTTCTACTGCAGTGGCATGGTAATTGGCTTTGAGGCTTTTTAAAGTATTTTTAAGAGTCACAGCATCGCTGGCAGCCATACTAATCAAAAGCTCTTGAGCTACATGATCTGTAGTCAAAGCAGCTTCAGCTTGAGCCAATCGGGCATGGTACTGGTCAGCACCACTGCTGACAATGCACTCTAGACTGACTAAGGCAATTACTATTCTGGTCACCCACTTGGACATGTATTTTTGTTTTGTATTCCACCAATTATACCATTTAGCTACTAGCGCTGCTATAGGACTTCAGGCCAAACAAAAAGAATACTCGGGAAAGTACTAGACTGACCATGGAAATGATTGCTAAATATCCTAGGTTTGTGATGTCATGAGTGAAAATAAATTGTACAGGTAAAAGCACCGCAGCAAAGATAGGGAGAATGTAATAAAAGAGCACCTTAATAATGCCTTCGTAAATAATCGGTGGTACTTGCATAAATCCAGTGAGGCTATGAAAAATATTAGACCAATGTTCGACCCCGATGAACCAGAACAGAATGGTCATGATGGCCAACCATACGCTATAAAAGATGGTTACACCTAAAAAGATACTTACGATATAAAGTATCAAGGTTCCTAAACTGGTAATTAAATGTGCTTGAGTATTTAAGCTTACAATCAGTACTAATGGGGCAAAAATGGTTAAGAGATTTGGTAATGAAATTGCCTGCAATGAAAGCGTTAACTGGATGTCTAATGGTTTAGTAATCAATGTATCTAAAGAACCACTGCGAATGTGCTCATGCCAGCTAGCGAAACTATTACCAAAAAAAGCGACAGTAATGGTTTCAATCAGTTGAAAAGTCGCTAAAAAGAACAGAGTCTGACTATAGCCCCAATCCTTGACGTGAAGCAGGGTGTCGTACATAATAGTAAACCACAGTATTGTGATGATCAGGAAACCAATTCTAGACACAATAGTAGTCCAGAAATTAGTCCGATACATAATATCTCTGGTAAGGCTGAGTTTTAAAAGTGAGATTAATTTTTTCATTGATTTATGGCTCTTACAACTGTAACTGATCAAGGTAATACTACCCGGAATGGTAACGGTCGTCGATCTTTGGTTGATCGTTTAGTGGATGCTAATGCTTCAGGTGCAAGGCCAATCCTAGGTGGATTAGTCCCGTACCTCACTAAGGAGGGTACTTCAATATTGGAACAGGAGTTACAGGGAGTGGTGAGGTTAGTTATTAGTAGGACTTTGCAGTTAGCAGATGAAGATGTTACAGATGCTATTAGTGGTCCAATTGCCACTGATGTCCGTAATAAGTTAGCAGCGGCTCTTGATAATGAATATAATAGGGACATTCCTGGTACATCATTGTCTTTAGTAAAGATTCGAGAGTCTTATAAAACGGTAGTTGCGGGTTTGTTAGATGAATATGTTCGGACGGCTAGTACACAACATTCACCAGTGAGGCTCCCTGATGAGGTAATTGATAAGATTAGGTCAGGGGAGCTATTTGCTACCGAAGACTTCAGAGATTATATTGCTCAAAATAGAGTAGCTTTTATTAGTGAAGTATCAAAATTACGTCCTGAGGTGATTTCTAATAATCCTTTGGTGTCCCAGCAATTTGAACGTTTTGCAATTTTGGAGTTTCAAAAAATTTTTAAAGGAGTAAATGTCGCTTTGCTGCATAAGTTGGGGCTTCGATTACCAGGAGAATCAGATAGTGATCTGAGTGATCGTATTGATAGACATCAGATGGAAGCGGTTGCTTTTTTGGAACAGGTTCATCAAGCAGCTGAGGAATTTCAAAGGCATAGATTGGCTGAATGGTATGATATGGATCACAATGCAAGATCAAGTACGCCACCAGCGATTTTATCTGCGCATAAGCCAAAGGATATCGCGTTCAAAAGGTTATCAGATATCGCTGAATTATTGTTTTATCCCAACAAATATCCCATTGGTGCACAGCGACGTTATGTTGCTCAGCAAATATTAGTGCTTACTTTGATTTATCAATACATAGAACGCTATCCTCCATTTAAGGCCAAAATCGAGTCAGCACGTAAGTTGCATGATGATTTAAATTTGGCATTGGAAGGTAGAGAGGGGCGCCGAGTTCCTCATGTATATATTGATAAAGATGGTAATAAATCTTTGGTTCAGGATGATCGATTTTGTTCTCTTTATGATGGTGAAGGTGTGCGTGAGTTTAAATTATTGCCAAGAGTAATCGCTACCACAGCTGGTGCAGTTACTTTATTTGCCAATGGTCAACAAGTTGGTATTGATAGTCGATGCAAAACAGCTTCGTCTACTCTGCTTAAACTGCTTAACAAAGGTAACATTAATGAAATAACTGATCTTCTTGGTTTTGATTTTGTTATTGATAGTAGAGAAATGGACCATGAAACCTTATGTCGTGTTATTTTGGAATTAAAGGCATATATAAAGGATGTATGGGGCGTGACTTCCTTTGTGGAAGATTATACGGGAATTACTGATCCCGCTGCTGCTTCAAATAGTAATGTTTCTACCTCTAAGAAGTTTATTAGTGAGAAAGTAATATTTTTCCATTTAGTTGATGGAGTACAGGTTCCTGTTGAAGTGCAGTTCAAAACTCTGGAGATGAAGCTTAAAGCTGAAAATAAATCGGGTCCAGCATCACACAAACGTTATCGTCTTAAGCAGGCAGTTGAAGGCGAAGGATTTAAAGAGCTTTTCCCTGACTCCGTATTTGGTGGCTTTTCTTCAATAGCTGCTCAAGTCGAGCACAATGTACAGGATAAAATTGTCGAAAAAGAGGTTTATGAATCAAGAGCCTAACCTCCAATAGCTTCATAGTGTCTCACCCCCCTTTTCCACAATAAACTACTGGCAATAAGGAGCACTAAAGTCCAAATGATCAAGTTTAGAAACCAGTAGCTTGTATTAGGGGCAGTGCTCGGATTGGTTAATAATTCAGCCGGTAATCCCATACTGCCATAAAAAGGTAGTATATTCATTATTTGTTGAACCCAGGTAGGCATAAGCTGGTACGGAAAGAGAATGCCTCCTACTAAGAAAACCAAGATCTCTTTGTAGTAGTAAAATGCTGAAGCTTCAGTGAGCCAGAATGCCAATGTTCCCAAGCAGAGAGAGAGTAAGCTACTAATGATATGCCCCAGAATAATCAAAGGTAAAATGGCCCAAGACCAATGCCACTGCATGTCAGGGATAAGGAAATAAGCAATTACTAAATAAATAACAATACCGATACCAGTCTCGATCATATGCCACATGCTACTGGAAAGAAGAACATGTATGGGATAAGCAAATGGTCTTACTAAGTATGATGAAAGTTTACCACTTTTGATCGTGCTGTTGATTTCATATTCAGGAGCTACCAAGACAAACTCACGGATCATGCTTACTGCTAAGAGGTAGCTGATCATCTGTGAAAAACCAATTCCTTGCACTAGTTCGCGATCACTGTAAATAGCAGTCCAGAAACAATACAAAACGATAAATCCTACTAAGTGAATGAGCAACCAAAAGAGAATATTGCCTCGATAAGCGAGATTGACACTTAACTGGATTCTGATGATGCTCCAGAGCTTGGATAGCATGCTATTGAAGAGTACTGGTGTAGTTTTCTAAATTGACACTTCCAGGGGCAATACTTGGATCATCACTAGGCACGATGTCAGCACCAAGGATAACGGTAATTCCCACGCTGCTGTAGAGTCTGGGTTCTGGATTCTCAGCTACAATTTCACCAGTCCCAAGGAGTCGTTGGATGTCTTTGACTAATTCTATGTTGCCTCCTCCGCTATTATCGATAATCAAAGTCTTTTCATATTGCTTCTTGTTGTAGGTGTTACGAATACCATATTGAGAAAGAATAGTAATACCTTCTTGGAGGAATCTTTCACTTACTTCGCCAGCCAAACCCTTTACCTTGGTACCATTGAGGATTTCAATAGGAGAGGTGCCGCTGAGTGCTCGTGCTGGATTAGCTTGTACTCGAGCTACATATTTTTGAATAGCAGTGAAATCATCCCCTACTGGGAAAAGGAACCACATATTGCCCACTAAACTTTGGCGGAATTCTGGAGATGGAATATAGAGGAGTTCACCGGGACCTTCTTTGAGCACTATTTCGTAGACATGACTTTGGTCTACCTTTTTCCAGCGAGCAGCCAAATCAAGCATATCTCGTACTGGGATATTGGTTTCATAGCTCTCTTGAAGGGCATTCGCTGTATTTACTAAAGGGGTCATATCGTTACCCAACAACACATCTTTGATGCGGTCTTTTAGTAATGCGATGATTTGTTGTTGGCGGCGAGATCGGTCGAAATCTGAGGCCACATTTTCACCGGTCGTTAAGTTTACTCCATGACGTGAGCGTACATATTGAAGGGCTTTTTTCCCATCCATTTTTTGCATTCCTTCCTCGAATTTGACGGTGATATAAGAATAATTTGGACCAGGGAATTCACGATCGATGAAGCCAGGATTGACATCAACGTCTAATCCTTCTGGACCAGCCAAGGCATCAAAAATATTGACGAAACCTTTGAAATCAACGTAAGCATAATAATTTACCGGTAATCCAGTTATTTCTTTGACTGCCGCTAACATAAGATCTGCGCTATGCTCTTCACCTAATTGATGCTTAGCTAAGATATAAAGGGTATTGATCTTGCGATAGCCAAATTTGTCGACTTTCAGTACTAAATCTCGAGGGATAGAAGTAAAGATTACCTGGTCCGGTCCATTACAGACAGAAGCAACCATAATACTATCTACGAGTTCGGAACCATCGTCATAATCTTTGCCACCACCACCCATTAGCAAGATATGACTACAGCCATGCTCATCTTTTTCAGTCACATTGCCGGGTAGTTTTTCAATAATGGTGATTGGATCTCTAATTCCTTGAAATATCGCTTGAGTTGTGTGATACATGAAGAAACCACCGAAACTAAGTAGTCCGATTACAGCGATGCTGACAGCTATGAATAATCCTGATTGGCCTGCGTTTTGATCAGTCATGATTAGCAAAAGTTCTTTCCCAAGATAAAGAATTTCTGAACTTTTGTCACTGATCCAGTTGTACTTCCACCTTGGCCGTTGATTCAAAAATGTGTATAAAAAGAGTACTTTATTAGGATTTTATGGACAAACCAAAAGTATTGGTAATTGGCGCCGGACCAGCTGGATTTACTGCTGCACTATATGCTGCTCGGGCGGCTTTTGATGTAACTGTTTTGGCTGGACCCCAACCAGGTGGTCAATTGACTACTACTACCCTTGTAGAAAATTTTCCCGGCTTTCCTGAAGGTATCTTGGGCCCAGAGCTTATGAGTAATATGCAAAAACAAGCTGAAAAGTTTGGCGCAAAGATTGTTTATGAGTCAGCTGTTGGTATTGAGATGGAGAAACGCCCCTTTGTGGTGACTAGTGATGTTACGACTTATACGGTAGATGCTGTCATTGTGGCTACAGGTGCTTCTGCTCGTTACTTGGGAGTGCCTAATGAAATGCGTTATGTGGGGCGTGGGTATCACACGTGTGCTACTTGTGATGGGTTTTTCTATCGTAATAAAAATGTGATTGTCGTTGGTGGTGGTGATAGTGCTATGGAAGAAGCTCATCATTTGGCTAAGATGGCCGCTTCAGTCTTGCTTATTCATCGTCGGGATACTTTTAGAGCTAGTAAGATTATGCAGGACCGAGTTTTGCATGATCCTAAGATTACGGTGCTTTGGAATTCACAGATTGTAGAGTTTATTGGAGAAAAAAAGGTAGAAAAGGTAATTGTGCAAGATGTGAATACCCAAGAGAAGAAAGAGCTTGAGATTAATGGTGTATTCGTAGCAATTGGTAATGATCCGAATACTGCTTTCGTTAAGGGCAAGCTAGATATGTTGGACAATGGTTATCTGATCCCCAAAGAACGCAGTATGTCTAATGTGCCAGGCATATTCGTAGCTGGTGATGTCGAAGATTTTACCTATAGACAAGCAATCACAGCAGCAGCCGATGGCTGTAGAGCTGCTCTCGATTGTGAAAAGTGGCTTGCACAAAAAAGTTGAGAGTGGAAAGTTGCCCCGAAGGGGTCCCTTTTGGAAAAGTTTTGCTATCGAAGAAATACCCATAAATTCATCCTGAGCGCAATGCAGTGGAGTCGAAGGATCCGGTAGATACACAGTTTGTCATTATCACTACCATGAAAAAGCTACATTTGTTCCTCGGTCTTGCCCTTGCTGGATTAATCTTAATTGCGGGAGCCTTCATCCATCTACGGTACAACACTTTTTTTATTGATATTGTGGGCAGTGATGATGCTTTCATTAGCTATCGTTATGCTGAAAACTTTTTCAAGGGGCATGGATTAGTTTTTAATCCTGGTGAACGCGTCGAAGGCTATTCTAACTTGCTTTATACCTTATTGATGGTACCGGCATTTTTTATTGGTAAGGCATTTGTTTATAGTTATTCATTTTCATTAAATATTCTTTTTGGTTTAGCTGCTTTGTTAGTATTTTGTGGTTTTATTGTTCATCGATATGGTCAGCGCCATGCTTTATTGGGTGGTTTGCTCTTTAGTGCCAATCCTATCTTGTGGTTGCACATCAATACTGGTTTGGAAAGTATTTTGGTGCTTCTTTGGCAACTGTTTGGATGGACGTCAATGGAGCGATACTTAGAGAATAAAACTACTAAAAAACATCTCTACTTTTTATTAACTAGTATCGTCCTGCTTTTGGTTACCAGAGTAGATGGATTTATCTTTGCTGGTATTTTAGTATTTTACTTACTGTTTTTTAGACGTGAGTACTGGACGGCTTTATTTACTTTCTTAACTACAGTTGTCGTAGAAAGTATGTATATCGCTCTGCGCTACGCATATTATGGCGATGTTTTAAATAATGCTTATTACGCCAAGGTTTCTGGGACTCTTCTCACTCGTTTGCAACACGGGCTTCAGGATTTCATTACTATTGTTTTTCATTCAGGCATTTGGCCTTATGTCATTGTCTTTGGTTTAACTATTGTTCTGACTATTTTAGGGTATTATCGGTCAGCTTCAGCAATAAAGCGGAAGTCACTAGTGTGGCCCTTTCCAATTGTAGGCGCTCTTTGTCTGATTGCGTATTGGATTTTTATCGGTGGAGATGTTTTTCACGAACGGTTTTTATTACTTCTCTATCCCCTAGGTATCTTTTTGTTGGTGGCATTGTTACAAAAGTATACCAATACGGTTTTTGCTGTAATTACTACTTTAGTCTTTGTTGTTTTTGGCTTGAATACTATTGGCGATAATGAACATTTAATGTATGCCACCAATGGTCCTCAGTATGATATGTGGATCACTTTGGGACAGTACCTCAAAGAACATGAGCCACAATCAACCTTGGCTGTAGATGCTGCTGGCAAAATCCCCTTTTTCTCTGAATTGTATACGACTGATATGCTTGGCCTCAATGACAAACATATTGCCAAAAAAGATGCGAGCAATGTAGCTTTCATCGTCGGTCACAATAAATTTGACCCTGACTACATTTTGGCTAAGAAGCCAGATCTCATTTCTGCCTGGATCACGGATGGATTAGATATGTACTGGGGCATGACTCAACAAAAATACCAAGATAGTTACCATGTGAAATATCTCCTTTCCGGTGGCAACGTAATCAATGTCGAAGGCCAGTC
>CAZXKW010000012.1:2049-13348 GCA_964641565.1 uncultured Candidatus Peribacteria bacterium | reverse complement strand
CGCCCATTAAAGCGGTACGCGAGCTGGGTTCAGAACGTCGTGAGACAGTTCGGTCTCTATCTACCGTGGTCGTAAGAACAATTGAGAGGGCGGATCCCTAGTACGAGAGGACCGGGATGTACGAATCTCTGGTGTACCTGTTGTCGCGTCAGCGGCAGTGCAGGGTAGCTATATTCGGTTATGATAACCACTGAAAGCATCTAAGTGGGAAACATACCTCAAGATTAATTGTTCCATAAAATCCCAGGGAGACTACCTGGTTGATAGGATGAAGGTGGAAGTCCAGCAATGGATTAAGCCGATCATTACTAAAAGATTTTTTGACTTATTTTACACATATAGAATTAAAGACGAAGTGCGTTTTCCTTTACTGGAAAAAAGTTTCGTCTTTACTATCTAGCCTAGGTTTGGCTAGTAATGTGGGAATAAAATTTTAGACATAGTCTTCAACTTTTATTGCTCACTAAATCGTTCCTTTACTTTATCTTTTCTTTCCTGGTGATTATACCAGTGGGGGTCACACCTGATCCCGTTCCGATCTCAGAAGTTAAGCCTTTCTGGGCTGATGGTACTGCTGGCTTTGCCTGTGGGAGAGTAAGTTGTCGCCAGGACAGAGAAGATAAAGTGAATTGAGAGTTGAAAATTGAAAATTTCAGGCCACCTAATATTGTTAGGCGGTCTTTTTTAGTATTATCAATGTTATTGAGGGTAGTTTGGAGAGTTGGTCAGGAATATTATTTTATTTGCTTAAAACGTAAATAAACGCGTGTCGTTTTGTAACTACAGATTTTATTTCCTGAATTTTGAATGGGGATTTAACTATATCTTACTTCAAAGCTTTTAACCCTTGCAGCATCGTTTCGTAAAATGTTTCTGTTGTCTTGTAGATTGCTTGTTCTGCTATGAGTATTTGATCATCTCTTCCTAATGTTTTACTTATTCTTTCTAGTGTTGCTTGGTGCCATGATTCAGCTCCCAATTCACCATAGTGCTCTTCTAGATAGTGCATCTCGGGATCACTTAATTTGACACCATAGTGGTTAGAATCAATAAAGGCTTTTACTTCACCTGGAATAATATTTTGATTGGCTAGTCGTTCAATGGCAAGCATAGTTCCAACATTGTGTGGAGTATCAATTGTTTTTTTGCTTTCACGTTTAGCTAAAAGTTTTTTAAGTGCTTGTAGGGTTGGGGCAATCTGGCGTTTTTCTTGTGAGATTTTTGCTGCTAGCTCGGCTCTGACTTCACATCGTTCAATAAGATGTTGAGCCATAATTGCAAGTGTTTTTTCATGACCAGACTCACTTTCAAAGACCTTCATTAATGCTTCTTTTGTTGCTTTGTGAGTAGCTGGTAGAGCTTTTAACCATTGGCCGGCGCTTCTCGTTGGTCTGCAATAGTTACACATACCATCCCACCAGAGCTGCATTTGAGCACTGTTGAGCGGCTGTTGTGCCATGTAATCATAGATTTCATGGGTGAATACTGGGTCTAATTTATTCATTGTTGATTATCAATTAGACCTAATATTATAACTAGTTTACAATTATTATTAGAATTATTGAAGAAATGTGCTAATAATTTATCCGTAGTAAAATTTATATTTACATCAAGATAAAAAATTGACTACCAAAAGCCAAATGGAATTAGTTACAACTGTAAATGATCAAGTGCTTCGTCAGGCGTTAAAGTGCCTTGGTATAAGTAGATTGGGGATAGAAGTGTACTTGTTGATTTTTACTGATAGTAAAATTTCAGTGACCAAGCTAGCTCAATTACTTTCCTTGTCTCGGCCCACGCTTTATAAAATTTTGAGTGAATTAGAATCTCACCAATTAGTTAAAAAGGTACAAAAAGAAAGTATTGCTTTTGAAATAGCATCACCAAGTGAAATCCTTCATCAGTGGCAAAACAAGCAGGATGCAGAAATTGCACTGCAGCAAAATTATCTGCAACAGCTTCCGTCTTTACTTGAAAAATATGAACAAGGTACAGGACCAACCTTGGTTAAAATCATCAAAGGATCAGAAGCTTTTGTGAAATTGTTTTTTCAAATCTTAGAGGAAGAGAACAATGTTACTGAATTCTTTGGTTCTGCTGAAGATTTTATTCAATTTATTAGCTGGGATACTGATAAGAAATGGATTAAGAAAAGAATAAAGAAACAGATTTTATTGAGAACATTATTGATACCCAGTCAGGATAGTAGACAGTTAAAGAGGTTAGATAAACAACAATATCGAGAGACACGAGCTCTTCTGGGCATGCGACCATTTGAGACGTCATTTCAGTTGTTCGCAAACAAAGTAATTTTTTGGCAGCCCAAGTCACCTTTAGCAGTTTTAGTCGAAGATCAGTTTATTGTGCAAATGATGCGTAGTATTTTCTATTATTGTTGGGAGCGAGAGGGATAGTGCAGTTGAATTTTTAGACGTATATGAAAGTTACTTCTGTTAATTATTCATTCAAAGAGTGTGTTGTTAGGCCAATATTTTTTAACCAGTTTGGGCTTGAACTATCTTTAATTGAATAACATCTGGGCAAGCAGCTGTAGCAATAGTAAATCTAATTTTCGGAAAAACTTTTGGTTGTGAAACTACTGTAACAGTTGGAGTTGGCGTAGATAAAAACAATGTACGAGCTTTGTTGGGTACATGCAGTTGAAAACTTTGTGCAGTAATTCCTTGCATAGCTGGTATTCGTGCATTAGTTTTGTGAATGCCAATATTTCTATCATTAGTCTGGATCTGGAGCTCATGGCTTACAAATGCTTGATATCTTGCTGCAGTAAACATAGCTTTACCTTGTTCTGTATCACTAATGAGGTCGGTGCTTGGATCTACGGCAAGCCATTCACCATTCGGTAGTAATAGCTCTACGTATAAATGTCCTCCAGCAGGGGAGCCCACGGGTACACTTTTGAATAGTGGCTGATTAGTATCGGTTCTTTGAATATTAATAATGTCATTATCTCGGACTGGAATAACAGTGCCCTCTAAACCTGCTTGTTGGCATAACCAAAGATAGGCAAACGCCAAATGATAACAAATGCCATAACCATGTTTGAAAATGTCAGATAGATTCACCTTTTCAGCTGTATTGCCTAAAGCTGTATTCTTTTCTATCCAATTAGCTCGTTCAGGATTAATTGCTTTTAGTTTTTTCATGTCTTCTGGAAAAGCATATTTTACCTTGTCTAGTAAAAGCTTTAATACTGCTCTGGCTCGAATTTTGGGCGGTAGGGATTTTAATTGTTTACATGCAGCTATCAGTGGGCCAAATATTCGGTAATCTGTATCAATCAGTATCCCTCCATAGTACATACGGCCAATTTGTAACCTCATTGGTTGTTTTTCAATACTCACAGTTAGAGGATTGGTCGCGACATGTTCAGTAAAATCTAAGTTTGGATATTCAGCCAATACTGCATTATCTCTACGAATCAATCTAGGCTTACAAGGGTGATTGGGTTCTTCTAGAGTATCATTAGTTTGATGTGGAGATTCTTCAGGTTCTCCAAATAAATCCTCGAAATCTGTTAGCATAGTTTTTTTCGATTAAGAATCTACTGTGACACCAAATGATGTGTACATGTCACGTTCAAATAGTGTTTTTCTGTATTGCTTCACTTCCGGCAAACCAACTACATCGCCTAAGTAATCAAAGGCTACAGCCAACCCCGCATAAGTAGCTTCAGCTCCAATTTTTTCTTCAATTGTAGGATCAAATTTTAGCTCATCAATCTTGATACCTGGAATCCATTTTTTGAGAGCAGCAAATGCTGGGATTGGAATACCAATTTTTGTTCTGCTACATGCATTGATTGCAGTCGTTGTAGCATCGTTTCTTTCGAGTACAATATGTATTTGTTGGCTCCGAATACGCAATGTGTTTGGTGGGATGTCAGCTAGTTTTTCATATAATATTGCTGTTGGTGTAAATGTGATTTCATTGAATGCTCCTTGCTGGAAGTCAGTCATATACGCTATTCCTTTGCTGGCCAAGAAGGCTTCTATCTCTTTAATATTGTTTATTTCCGCCATGGCATTAGTTACAGTTTTTTTACTGATACTAAATCCTTTTTTCTTTGCACGATCTGCTAAATTCTGCATAAGGATTTCTAGTATGGCGGTATATGCTATTTGCTTTGCTCTTTCTCTGACTATCATTGCAATAATCATAAATGAGTATTCATCAACTGTGTGTTCTTTTGCAGTCTTAATTGCTAATACCTCGCAAGTTTTTTCTATGCCCTCAGTGGATCCACGTACAAATACCTCTGGATTTGGTCCGATTGATTGAGTGATCACGATCCTATCAATATTACCCATAGCCATGACATCCAACCAATCATCAATCTCGTCGCTATCTATTGATGTTAGGGTGTTTTTCATTGTGATTACTTTTCGAGCCGAAACGCTATTTAATGCTTGACCGAGAAATGCTGGGAATGGAGGTAAAGCAATATAGGGAATATTGGGCATTCTAGTCTGTCCCTCTCTCATGACTGATGGAATAACATCATGACATGCAAAATGAGCTTCTCTTTCTGCTGCCAAAATGGCTAGAGTTTCTATTCTAGTTTGATCTAGTCCCGCCCCAGTTTCCAATACCAAGTCATGTTTCTTCGGATCAATGAGTGCGATACTATCTCGTACGTGTTTGGCTGCCATGTCTTCTGGAAATTGATTCTTTTTTTCTAAGCTTCTATAAATATCTGTTCGGAACCCTCCATAATCTCTTGTTTGTCCTGTTTTGCAACTCACTGCTAATACTTGGTCACCATCTTGCTGTACTGTAAAAAATGTTCCCTCGCAGCTTTCACGCCACTGTCTAGTACTTTTAGAAACTTGGTCTCCAGCGGCGGCTATTAATGCCTTAGCTATATCGGTTTTATAAATAAGAGTACGAGTTAACATGGCAAGCTCAGCTTCTGCTGCTGCCGTCAATAACCTTTGTAATGTTGGGGATAACGCTGGTGTCGTTAGCTCTTTGATTCGAGGTATTTTATCTTCTGCTTCATCAACGAGTAGTGGTTTTCTTGTTGGGTCTAAACTTTTAAAACGAAATGTCGCCATAAATAAGAATGAAGATGCATTATTATGGAGCCTTTTGTGGGTGTCAATGGGCAAGCTTGAGATCTGTGATATAGTGTTTTTGATTTTTAGACGTATATGAAAGTTGCTCTTGTTAATGACTGGCTTACATCGCGAGGAGGGGAGATAAATGTGTTGTTTGCTCTTTCAGATTTATTTCCAGAGGCGCCAATTTATACTTCGGTGGCCAACAAGGAGAAAATTCCTGAATTGAAAAGTAAGGATGTGCGTACATCGTGGTTACAAAAAATGCCTTTTGCAAGCAAGATTCATAAGATGATCCCAATGCTGCGGCCCCATGCATTTGAGAGTCTTAATTTGGCAGAGTTTAATGTTGTGATCTCTTCAAGTCATGCTGAATCCAAGGGGGTAATCACTAAGCCTGATACGGTACATATTTGTTATTGTCATCCTCCTACGCGCTATTATTAGAGTAATTATCATGAGTATCGTCATCAAATGGAGTTTGGTATTTTGAACCCAATTGCTCGGATTGCGATGCCTATTTTTATTCATGGTTTACGTCAATGGGATTACTTAGCTGCTCAACGGGTAGATCATTTTATTGCCAATTCGCAATTTGTTGCTGAGAGAATTAGGAAATACTATCGTCGTGAGGCCAAAGTTATTTATCCACCTGTAGATACTATTGGTCACCAGTATGATCCGTCAGTGCATAAAGAGGATTATTACTTTACTATGTCACGTCTTATTCCTTATAAGCGCTTTGATATTTTAGTAAAAGCAGCTACTGAAACAGGAATAAAACTGAAGGTTGGTGGGAGCGGGCCAGAACTGAAGAAACTGCAAAAAATGGCAGGACCAAATGTAGAATTTTTGGGGTATGTCAGTGATGAAGTCAAAAAAAGCCTAATGCAAAAAGCTAAAGGATTTTTGTTCGCTGCTGAGGAGGATTTTGGCATTGTGCCTGTTGAAGCAATGGCCTGTGGTACACCTGTGTTAGCGTATGGCAAAGGGGGGCTGGCTGAGATAGTTACTCCGGATTCAGGTCTTTTGGTAAAAGAACAAACAGTTGCAGCCTTCGTAGAAGGAATAAAACAAATGGAAAAAGCTAAGTTTGATAATGCCGCCGTGAGGAAACGATCGGAAGCTTTTTCATTGGCAGTATTCAATCGAGAGATCAAAAATTTTGTTGAATCTGTTACTATTATCAATAGTTGAAAATTGCTTCGAAGGGTGGGCTGCTAGTAAGCAAAGTGCGCTAGGATCCTACCTTTCGGCATGGGCTCAGGATGAAAGTCCACTGAGCTACAATGCTGTATTCTGAACTATTAGTCAGATTTCATTGCGATATACATCTTTCCCCATAATCCCGGATGTGCTTTCTCTTGTTCGTAGCTGTTTTTGTATTGAGCGATTTGTTCCTCGATATCGTTGATTTGGGTTTGATTGAGTAGTTTTTCAGCCATTGGAAAGAGGCTTTTTTCTTCTTCTTGTGCATGATGTTCTACTAAGTCTTTCAACGTTTTCATTTTGCCCAGCCAATCATCATTATTTTTTTGCCACGTATTAAGTTCTTTGAGGACAGTTTTCATGAGATGATGTTCTTCGTATGATTCAGCTGTTTGTAAGTGCGATGTGCTGATATCTTTGAGAATGGGATAGAGTATATCTTCTTCAGTGCGTGCGTGATGATTTAATAAACTTTTGATTTCTTCGAACAAGTTTTCGCGAGTTTTGATACTACGACTGGAAGTATGAAGTACTTCATTGAAAAGCTGAGTGAGCTTTTTATGATCCTGTTTGAGGCTGTTGAAGGTATTCATAAATTTAATAGTTAGGTTGATAAAGAAGCAGTCAATTAGCGACTAGCTAGTTGATTCATGACTACACGAGTTTCAATGGCATTGTTTTGATCAAGGATTGATTCAATTTCTTCTGTCTGTGCGGCAGTAGTTGGAACGGTAAGAAGAATTTTACCTGCTCCTACATAATCTTGGTAAACTCGGGCTTCATCTTCGGAAAATCCTAGACCAAGTAATGCACCCAAGAAACCTCCTGCAGCTGCTCCGGTAATAGTACCTGCAGCAGCAGAAGCTGCTGCGCCAGTAAGACCTAAAGCTGCGGCCAACGGACCTGCGATGAAAAGCGCTCCCAATCCAGGGATAGTAAGTGCCGTTAGGCCCATGATAAGGCCTGCTAAACCACCGACAATACCACCAGTAGCTGCACCGGCTGCAGTGTCGCCAGCTACTGTTGCGCCAGTGTTAGTGGCAATTACTTTTGCTTGAGTAGAGTCATTCATTACCACTGAAATATCTTGTGGTCTGAAGCCTTTTTTTTCTAAATCATTAATGGCTGCTTCGGCATCAATATGCGTAGCAAAAACAGCTAATATCATTTTATTCATAAAGATACAGTTAATATAATAAAAACCGATAAGTAATTTGAAGGAACTAAGCTAGATTGATCAAAAGTGAATTGATCACTGAGAGCACTATTGCGAAAACTAATGCGGATAAGAACCCATTCACTTGAAATTCCGGTACCAGACTAGATACTAAAAGAATAATGACAGCATTAATCACCAGAGTGAATAATCCCAGGGTAAGAATATTGACTGGTAGGGTAAGCAGGAGAAGTAGAGGACGGATAACGGCATTGAGTATGCCCAGTACTAAAGCTGCAACCAAGGCTGTACTGAAGTTTGGTACTTTGATGCCTGGTAAGATATAAGCAGAGATAATGATTGCAATTGTACTAATGAGCCAATTTAATAGGATGGACATGGTAATTGAGTTACTGTTGACTGGTGCCCCTACATCTAGATTCTAGAATAGAGATTTTAGAATCTAAATGTACATGTGATAGTTAGTTTGTTCTTACCCCGAAAATGCGGAAGATCAAACCGATGAGAGCAATGACTAGCAAGAGATGAATTAATCCTCCACCAATTTGGAAAGCGAATCCGCCTAGCCAACTAAGGATGAGAATTACGAGGACAATATCTAGGAGAGTCATAGAGATGTGGTTAAAAATGTTGTGAAAAATCTAAGCTATATCAGCTTTGAAATCTTCCCATTCGCCTTTGACTTTATCAGTCATAGCTTTGACTTTGTCTTTTGCCCATTTGCCACTTTTAGCAGCTTCATCGACGACATCGTCAACTAATTTTTCGAAATTTGCTTGAGTGGCTTTCTTCTTGGCTTTGAGGTCATCGAGACCGGCAAGAATATTCCCACGAATTTCTACGTAAGCTTTTTCCAAGTCATCGCTGACATTGCCAAACATTTCGGTGAGAGTCTTTTGGACATCTTCACGTTTTTGTTTAAAACCTGCTGCGAGCTCTTCGGCTTTTTTGCGGATATCATCGCGTGTTTTTTCACCTTTTTGAGGTGCAAAGGCGAGGCCAAGAGCAGCTCCAATAGCGCCTGCGACAGCAATTCCTAAAGCTCCAAGGGCGAGATTGTTAGAACCATGATTAGGTGTGTGGGTCATATAATGTTTGTTAAAGACATCCTCGACGCTAAACCTATTCTTGAAGTTTTACAACCCTGGCTCTCAAAACTATGCTTGCTTAGTTTTGGTCAATGTTTCTTAATCTTAATTCATAACATGTTATGAAAAAGTCAATGATGTGGCTTATAAAAAACAAATACAGCGATATTGGCTATCTGACGATTTGGTAGTGAGATTGTAATTATAAAGTATACAGAGTATCACGGTACTAGTTTAGTTTTTACCTAAAATTTTATGACAAAAAGTAATATGTCATTGTGGGAAAAAGTTGATTCCGTCAAATGTCTTTCTGTTAGTAAAAATGAAGTGAGTGATGTTGTGGTGGTTGGTGGTGGAATATCTGGTCTTAGTGTTGCTTATGAATTACTTGCTCGAGGTAAGTCGGTAATAGTTTTTGAAGCCAAAGAATTGGGAGGAGGGGAAACTGGGCGAACATCTGCACATCTTTCTAATGCTCTTGATGAAGGTTATCAAGAGTTACTGAGACTTTTTGGTAGCGAGGGGGCTCAGTTGGCTGCTGGCAGTCATACTGCAGCCATTGATTGGATTGAGTCCGTTGTTAAGTGTGAAAATATTGATTGTGACTTTGAGCGTGTTGATGGTTATTTAATGAGTGATGATAAGACCTTTTTGGACAATGAATTAAAGTCTGCACAACAATCTGGACTAAAGAATGTGGAGCTCAATGAGATTAAAGTGGCTGATCAATCGCATCAATGTCTGCGTTTCCCTGGGCAGGGGCAGTTTCATGTGATGAAATACATCAATGGCTTGGCTGAAGCTATTATCAAAAAAGGTGGAAAAATATTTACGCATTCTTTGGTTACCGCGGTGGAAGAATCTAAACACGTGTTGGTAAAAACGGAGGATTATCAGGTCGAGTGTCAATCAGCCGTTATTGCTACCAACACACCATTTATCGATCGGTTTGCTATGCATACTAAACAAGCAGCCTATCGTTCATATATTGTTGGATTGGCTATTCCTCATGGACGCGTAGCTAAGGCTTTATATTGGGATACTCAGGAGCCATATCACTATGTACGTATAGTTGCTGGAACTGATGGTAATGACATACTTCTCGTGGGAGGGGAAGATCATAAAACTGGACAGGCTAATGATGCTGCTTTGCGTTTTAGACATTTGAGTGATTGGGCAAAAACTATGTTTGGAATTAAAGGAAAAGAAGTCTTTACTTGGTCGGGACAAGTTATGGAGCCAATTGATGGTTTGGCTTTTATTGGTCGTAATCCTGGTAATGAAAATATTTACATTGTGACCGGTGATTCCGGTCATGGTCTGACGCATGGAACTATTGCTGGTATTTTGATCAGTGATTTGATTCTTGGGAAAAAGAATGATTGGGAAGCCCTTTATAATCCGAGTCGTAAGAATATTCGTGCTTTGGGAAAGTTTTTCAAACAAAGCTGTAATATTGCTGCGCAGTTTGCACAGCATTTTAAGAAAGGTGATGTGGAATCCGAGGCTGATATTAAACCGGGCTCGGGAGCAATTGTAAAAAAAGGTTTGAAGAAATTAGCCGTGTACAAAGACGATCAAGGAATTGTGCATGCATGTTCAGCACTTTGTCCGCACTTGGGATGTATTGTCGCTTGGAATACTTCTGAAAAAACTTGGGATTGCCCTTGCCATGGGTCACGCTTTAGTGCTACTGGTAAAGTGCTAAATGGACCAGCTCACGAAGATCTAGAAAGTTTATGAAAAATTTTATTCAAGAATTTAAAAAATTCGCAATTCGCGGAAATGTCATTGATCTTGCGATTGGTGTTATTATTGGGAGTGCTTTCAATCGTATTGTGACGTCATTGGTCGAAGATATTATTATGCCTCCGTTAGGGGTAGTGATTGGCGGTCTCAAGTTTGATGAATATCGTTTTATACTTAGTCCGGCTATTACAGATTCTACAGGAAAGGTTATTCAATCAGCAGTTACAATTAATTACGGCAATTTTATTCAGGTTTTACTGAATTTTTTGATTGTAGCTTTTACTATCTTTGTCACAATAAAAGTAATTAATTTACTACGTGAACGTCGTGAAGCAGAGGAAAAGAATTCTCAAGTTCAGAAAACAACCGAACTTGATTTGCTTACTGAAATCCGTGATTTACTTAAAGCTAAGTAATCTAAATAGATTACCTGGCTTTCTCCTATTGCTGTGATTGATCAAATCGATGATGCACCTGGATGTAGCTGTAGAAAATTAGTTATTAATTAAAAAAGCAGAAGAAGTGAAATGATCACACTCTTCTGCTTACCTAAGAATCAATTGTTAATTATTATTGATTCTTACGGTTTTTCTTCTCTTCACTACTTTCCACATCAGATGATCGGCGGTCATTACTATTTGCTCGAGATGAGCTGCTAGCTCCAGTATTACTACTAGATGAGTTGTTGCGATTATTGATGTTGTTTGATCCACTTATACTGTTTTGATCAGTAATAGTTGTATCTGGAACATGTGGTCGAGAAGGGATATCCAAATTACCTTTTTTCTGACCGTCGCCAGTATTGGCATTATTGGAATTGGAATAGTTACCATTTACTCCATTTGCGGCGTTCTTAGAAGAATAGCCTGCTTGAGGAGAGCTATAGCTTTGGTTCTGCATGTTACTTTGATATCCTCTAGTGTTTTGATTGTTCTGGGTATTCATAGACATAGTGGTTAAAGATTGTATGCAGAAACCGGTTTCTGTTTGGCTTC
>CAZXKW010000012.1:0-2039 GCA_964641565.1 uncultured Candidatus Peribacteria bacterium | reverse complement strand
CCACTTTTCTTTCTACTACTGAACATTTTTTGTGTCAATGTTCGCTTGTTTAGTGACTTGTATATGGCATTTTCTGTCACTAATTTTTGATTATTAAACAGTAATTTTGATCGTAATAATTTGGTGGTGTATAATTAATTTTTTCATAGAAAGCTGATTTTGAATAAATTGCTGCATAATCTGTAATTTACTTAGTTCAAATGGTATAGCCTAGACAATTTATTCTATTTACTGTATCTTTGAATGTTTTAAAATAACTTATGTTAGTGGACAAATTGCCGGGGTTAGCTTGTCAATCGGGGCGTTTACAATTAAGAAATGTACTGTTGAGTACCATATTGGCGACTGCGTGTAGTGTGCCTCGGCCTGATAATCGAACTTCTTTTCCAGCTGGTATCGTCCCTGCCGTAAAAAGTCCTACTTATATTGCATTTGCTGTTAGTAATCCAGTAAATGGTTTAGTAGAAACTACAGTTGAATTACATGCGGGACAAGGCAAATTGAGGTCTCGTACATCTGAACGCAATGCGGCTTCTGTAACGATGGATAAGCTTTGTTGTCCACCGGCTACAACAATTAAAGCTGATAATATTGCTGAGCTAATCCATTCACAAAAATGTGGTATACGTATTCATACTGAGAGTTGTTCATCTGGTTTTATAGATACACATGTTCGAGTTGCTGAATTTTTGCCTCCAGAATCTCTACATTATCATCAAAGAGTTTTACTTCGTTTTTCGTATCCTTTAGATCCTGTTACTCAAGGAGGTGGTTTATTTTGCACTCATAGAAGTATTCATCTTGGAAGTGCTGAGTGATAAGTAGTTGGATGAATATATTTGTTTTGCAAGAAAAATAGTGCTAGGTTAATTTTACTATTAACGTATTTCCTATGCGTAAACTAATTCTTGCATTGATTATTGCAGCTATATTTGGTGGTGGATGGGGACTCCTTTACTATTTTGTAAGTTAATTTAGTAATTTAAGTTTGCAATCTCTAAAAGCGTGGGATATTTTTGATAGGATTCCACGCTTTTATTTTAACTAAAAATTATATGATTAAATTGTATGGTCCTCGTGCCGGTTCTGCACTTCGTAACCATTGGTTGCTTGCTGAGATAAATGTTCCTTATGAGCATGTCCCTCTGGATATGAAGGCAAAAGAGCACAAAACTGAATCTTTCCTAGCACTTAATCCTAATGGCCAGGTGCCAGTAATGGTTGAAGATGATTTTGTTTTAGCTGAGTCATTGGCAATTAATGACTACTTAGCTGAAAAACATGCACCACAACTATTGGGCCACAATCCTCGTGATTGTGCTTCTATTTGGCAATGGAGTTTGTGGGCAGCATTTACTATGCAAAAACACTTAGGAGAGATTATGGGACAAAAGTGGTCAGGTACTAATGATGAAAAGATCATTGCTGATGCTAAGCAAAACTTGGCTAAGTACTTGAAGATTCTTAACGATCATTTGGTGGGGAAGGAGTACTTGGTGGGAGAGCAAATGTCAGTAGCTGATATTAATGTGGCTACTACACTAACCTATGGTCAATTTATTGATTTTGATTATTCTGAATATACTGAAGTTGTACGTTATCTCAATAAAATGACTCAGAGAGAAGCTTATATTAAAGCACGGCTACAATCATAATTTAGAGCAAAGATTAAAGAGCAGAGATCGGAGATAAAATATAAATTGTCTTACTCGCTCTTTGATACAGCATCTCTGCTCTCTAACTATTTATTCATGTCTGCAGTTATTATTACTGATTTAGTTAAAACGTATAAAAATGGGCATCAAGCTCTTAAGAAGGTTTCTTTGAATATTGAACAAGGAGATTTTTTTGCTTTACTCGGGCCTAATGGTGCTGGTAAGACTACTTTGATTGGGATTCTTACTGGGTTGGTGAATAAGACTGATGGCAAAGTATCAGTCTTTGGATTAGATTTGGATACGCAGCTAGATCAAGTGAAAGAATGTATTGGTGTTGTTCCTCAAGAGTTTAACTTTAATATGTTTGAAAAAGTTCAGGAT
>CAZXKW010000011.1:1258-13853 GCA_964641565.1 uncultured Candidatus Peribacteria bacterium | reverse complement strand
CTAAAGGTCGCATTACCTTCAGAAAAAAATAACTATGAAAGTACGAGCCTCTGTGAAAAAAATCTGTCGTGATTGTATGGTTGTTCGCCGCCAAGGTGTAATCCGCATTATTTGTAAGAAAAATAAGCGTCACAAGCAACGTCAGGGTTAATTGTTCTGGTTAATTACTCTTAAAGCTTTAGCTCATGCCAGTCCGTATCGCTAGTGTGAATCTCGATGATCGTAAAAATATCGAAATTGCGTTGATGTCAATTTATGGCATCGGTCGTCCAACCAGTGCTCGTATTTTGAATGACTTGGGAATCAACTTAGACAAGAAGGTCAAAGACCTGTCAGAAAAAGAAGCAAACGACATCCGTACCGCCATCGCTGGTCTATCAGTAGAGGGTGATCTTCGTCGTAGCATTGGTCAAAATATCAAGCGTCTCCAAGAAATTGGTTCTTATCGCGGTGATCGTCACAAGAAAAAGCTTCCAGTGAGAGGTCAACGCACCAAGACCAATGCACGTACCAAGCGTGGCAAGCGTGTCACTATGGGTAGTGGTAGAGTAGCTCTAACTAAAACTTAAAACTGTTAATTTATGGCTGAGAAAACTCCAGAAACAGCTGTGGCTTCTAGTGAAGCTGCTCCTGAAAAAAAGATTAAAAAACGCGTATTACGCAATGTACCCGAAGGTGAGATTCACATTCGTGCTACCTACAACAATACGCTTATTACAGCTTGTGACCTAGAAGGGAATGTGTTGGCTTGGGCTAGCTCAGGAGCTTCTGGTTTCAAAGGCTCTCGCAAACCAACTCCATATGCTTCATCAGTTGCTGCAACTAACCTTGCAACTAAACTAAAGAACTTTGGTTTTTCTAAGGCGCGCATTTATGTACGTGGTGTTGGTAGTGGACGTGAACAATCAATCCGAGCACTTCAATCAAATGGTATTTCAGTGGTGTCAATCAGTGATGTTACTCCAGTCCCTCACAATGGCTGCAGAAACAAAAAGCCTCGCCGTGTTTAATTCATTTTAAGTTTATTCTTATCTCATGAGAACTTCATCTGGTCCAAAATGCCGTCTATGTCGTCGTGAAGGACACAAATTGTTTTTGAAAGGCGAACGTTGTTTGTCTCCAAAGTGTGCAGTTACTATCCGTCCATTTGCTCCAGGTATGCATGGTAAAGACAGTTCACGAAAGCTATCAAGCTTTGGTAAACAGCTTCGCTCTAAGCAATCTGCAAAGCGTATCTACGGTTTAACTGAAACACAGTTACAAAATTATTATGCTAATGCAGCTGATCTCAAAGGTTCAACCGGAGATCACCTGATGGGTATGCTTGAGCTTCGTCTTGATTCAGTACTTTTCCGTTCTGGAATAGTGACTTCTCCAAACTTAGCTCGTCAATTAGCTAATCATGGCCATGTGCTCGTCAATGATCATGTAGTCAAGACTCCTTCACGTATTCTTGTTCCTGGTGACACCTTTGCTCTCAAAGCAAGTGTAGCTCAAAAAATCCTTCAAGGTGGAAAATCGATTAAAGTCCAATTACCTACTTGGTTGAAATTTGATGCTAAAACTCTCAAAGGTGAAATCGTTAGTGCTCCTAGCAAGGAAGATCTTGCTAAAGTTAATGTGAATATCAAAGAGATAGTTGAATTCTACTCTCGTTAGTATATTTCCTTACCTGCTTACACATGATTAACTTCGAACTTACCAAAGTCACCAACCAATCACTTGGAGACAATCGTAGTTTAATTACGATCACTCCATTGCCACCTGGATATGGCATGACCCTTGGTAATTCTCTCAGAAGAATTATTTTATCTTCTATTCCTGGTGCGGCAGTTACCGCAGTCAAGCTCAAAGGAGTTACTCACGAGTTTACTACTCTACCTGGAGTAAAAGAAGGTGTGATTGATATCATCTTAAACCTCAAGCTTCTCCGCTTAAAGAAAACTTCAAGTGGTAGCGCTTCTCTGACACTCAAAGCCAACAAAGAAGGTAAAGTAACCGCAAGCCAAATCAAGACTCCTTCTGAAGTTGAAATCGTCAATCCTGACTTGGTAATCTGTACTCTAGAAAAAGGTCACAGTATTGAGATGGAACTGAAAGTAGAAAACGGCATTGGTTATTTACCTAGCAATCTGCGTGATAAGAGAGAGTTAGAGGCAGAAATGATTGCTGTTGATGCTTTGTTCTCACCAATTAGCAAGGTGCGTTATGAAGTAACCAATACTCGTGTCGGTCAAATGACTGATCTCGATCGTCTCGATATCGAAATCGCAACTGATGGTACAATTTCTCCTCAAGAAGTAATCAGCATGAGCGCTCGTGTTTTGCGCCAATACATGACACTTTTTGATGCTGATGTCCCTACTACCAAGAAAGAAAGCAGTGAGAAGACAGCAAAAAGCGAACCTAAGCATGAACAAAAATATACCCCGATCGAAGCACTCAAAATCTCTCAAAGAGCTGAGAATGCGTTGATCAACAATGGCATTGGTTCTGTTGAAGAACTTTTGACCTATACTGAAAAGCAACTAACCAATCTTCGTGGTTTTGGTAAGAAAGGAATCACTGAAGTAGTCAAAGCTCTCCAAAAAATGGATTTACACTTAAGTGAATAATTAATTGTTATGCGTCACAATCGAAAACGAAATCTACTCAGTAGACCTACCAAAGCAAAAAGTTCTTTGCTCCGCAATCTCGCCACTTCACTCGTGTTGCACGAGAGTATTGTCACTACTGCTGCTAAAGCAAAAGTGCTCAAACCTTATATCGAAAAACTAGTTACTATTGCTAAGCAAGATGATCTAGTTACAGCTGCACGTAAGCTTAATGCAGTATTCTTCGATGAAGAAGCCACCAAGAAAATGCTCCAAACATTGAAACCACGTTATACCGATCGTAATTCTGGTTTCGTAAGCTTGCGCCATCGCCTACCTCGCGTAAGTGATGCTGCTCCTCAAATCGAGATCACGTTTGTTTCTTAAATTTTGTTACTTGTATGAAAAAGACTTCAGTCGTTAAATCACATACCACTACTGCTACTTGGCATGTAGTAGATGCTAAAGGCCAAATCCTTGGTCGTTTGGCTAGTCGTATCGCTTTGGTACTTCGTGGCAAGCATCGTGCTCAATTCACTCCTCATGCATCTCATGGAGACTATGTCATCGTGATCAACTGTGAGCAAATCAAAGTCACAGGCAAAAAGCTCACTGACAAAATGTATTACAATCATAGCCAGTACATGGGTAATCTCTATGAAGAACCACTCAAAGATATTCTAAAGAAGAATCCTGAGCGTGTAATCACCAATGCAGTAGAACGTATGTTGCCTAAGAATAGACTAGCTAATGATATGATCAGCCGTCTCAAAGTAGTAGTAGGACCAACGCACAAATACGAAGCTCAACAACCTACACCTCTTACTCTAGTTTAATTATATGACTCCAACTAAATCTTCTTCTAATTACTTCTACGCCAACGGTTACCGCAAGACTTCTACTGCTAAAGTACGCTTATTCCCAAAAGGAAAAGGTGATGTCTCAATCAATGGTTTACCAATGGATCAATACCTTAAGACAGGTGCACAGTTCCAATCAGTTTTGGCTCCTCTCAAATCAGTAGGTATGGAAGGTACAGTGGATATGACTATTATGGTTGCAGGTGGTGGTATGATCGGCCAAGCTGAAGCAATTCGCCACGCAGTAGCTCGTGCACTTACAGCATTAGACCTTACTCTTCGCCCAACACTCAAGAAAGCAGGCTTCCTCACTCGTGATCCAAGAGCAAAAGAAAGAAAGAAGCCAGGTCTCAAGAGAGCTCGTCGCGCACCTCAATGGAGCAAACGTTAAGAGCAAAGACATCAATTCAAGATTACAAAAGAGAGTACTCACCTACTCTCTTTTTTTATAACTATTTATTGATTGAATATATTTTGCAAAAACATGTCAAAATAAATACCATAACATTCAGTATATAAATACTCACTCTATGGTTCCCTCAAATGCTAAATGTGTTTTCAAGGGCAAGCTCTATGATACTTATCAATGGGAACAAACCATGTTTGATGGCAGCATCAAAACTTTTGAAATGTTAAAACGACCATACAATGGATGTGTAATTGCAGTCGTGGATGATAAAATAATGGTATTAGAACAAGAACAGCCTGGGAGAGGAACTTTTCTTTCTTTGCCAGGAGGTAGATGTGAGTCAAATGAAGATCCTCTTATAGCCGCACAACGGGAGCTACTAGAAGAAACTGGTTATATATCCGATGCATGGGAGCTATGGATCAAAACAATTCCTGAAGAAAAAGTTGATTGGCAAATCCATACTTACATTGCTCGCAATTGTAAACGTAAACAAACTCAGACAATCGACAATGGAGAAAAAATCGCCATTAAGTTTGTAAGCTTTGATGATTTCTTAATGCTTACCGATAATGATACTTTTCGTAATAAAGATGCTATTACTGAATTATTAAGAATTCGCTTGGATCAAAGTAAAAAAGATGCCTTTGGTGTTCAGCTTTTCGGGAAAAAATAACTAAGGTTTCTTAGATAGCAACGACAGAGACATATCTTTATTAAAAGCTACCTGATCAATAGCAAAATCCGTTTCAAAAGCTGTTTCTACTTCAGCTAACGAGAGTTTCCCATTATACAATCAGCATCCCATCACCGAAACTAAAGAGACGATACTGGTTATCAATTGCTTCCTGGTAAATTCGTCGCCAAGCCTTATCCCCTACCATACTGGCAATCAAAACTAATAAACTGGACTGCGGCGTGTGGAAGTTGGTAATCAACATATCAGTAGCTTTTGGTCCATTGCCGGGATACATAAAGATTCCTGTATTACCAACATAAGGAATAAACTTTCCCTTTTGGTAAGTACTTTCTAAAGTTCTTAGGCTAGTCGTACCGACAGCACAGATCTTTTTTCCTTGTTCTTTCCAGTTATTCAAATCTTTTGCCACTTGCTCAGGCATCTCAATATATTCTTCATGCATAGTGTGACTCCTGATGTCTGCCGCCTGAATCGGTTTAAACGTGCCTAATCCTACGTGTAAGCAAACATAATGAAGAGGGTGATCCTTTTTAAGCTTTTGCAGTAAGTCATCTGTAAAGTGTAATCCGGCAGTTGGAGCGGCAGCTGAACCAACTGGACTGGCATAGACAGTTTGATAGTCTGCTATGGTTGCTTTAGATCCAGATAAATATGGCGGCAAAGGCAAGGCGCCATAATCAGTAAAGAACTGGAAAGGATTAGGGTGTTTCCATTCTAATAAACAAACGCTGTCACCTTTCTCTCTCAAAGTAGCTTCTGATCCATCAGGAAAACGAATACTTTGACCAACATGCACACGTCGACCTGGCCTCATCAAACATGCCCACAGTCCATTAGCTTCTTGTCGGACAAACAAGACTTCTACCTGTGCTGTACCTTCTACTTTTTCTGCTGTTACTCGAGCCAGAAAAACCTTAGAGTGATTAAAAACCAAACTCACTTCGGGTCCTAATAATTGTGGTAGATCCGTAAAGTGGTGATGCGTAATCGATTCTGTTAGACGATTGTATACTAAAAGCTTAGCAGCATCGCGCTGAGCTAGAGGTTCTTTGGCTACCAACGATTCTGGATAAGTGAAATCGTAAGTACCTAGATCAAATATGCTTGGAATTTGTTCACTATCGCTTCCCATTGAGATAAAGATAATCGTTCGGGTCGTAGAGTAGGATCTATCGACAGCTCTTGTAGCATATCGATCAGTTGATCACGAGACAAGTTCACTACCTGACGAAGCGACACTTGGATTTGCTTACGCTGATTGTGAAAACATGCTCGTGTAACTTTAAAAAAGATTTCTCTGTCTACCTGAAGTACCGGATGTTCATGAGCAATAATTTGAATAATTGCTGATTCTACTTGAGGAGGTGGGAAAAATGCTCCTTTAGAAACTCTACGCACAATCTTTGCCTTGCCATACATCTGAACAGCTAAAGAAAGTAGCGATGTATCAGGAGCAACAATTTTTTCAGCTACTTCTTTTTGAACCAAAAGCACCATCCGTTCTGGCTGATGCGTAAATACATGTAAAAATAGTCGCAAAATAGTTCCAGTTAAATAGTAAGGAATATTAGCGATTACTTTATACTTTTCTTGAGGGGGATATCCTTCTAAAACTGAAAATTCATGCAAAGTCAGGTTATCATCCTCACGAGCCAAAGAACGTAATAATGGAAAGCATTCCTCATCGATTTCATAAGCTTCGACAATAGCTCCTTGTAGGAGCAATTCTTTGGTCAACACGCCATTACCAGCACCAATTTCTACAACTGTCTCATTGGGCAGAACCTCACCTGCGGCCAACATGGCCATAAGTGTCCCCCGATCATGGAGAAAGTGCTGCCCTAAATGTGTTTTTGGTCTAATAGACATATTTAAACACTCAAAGCTGGATCACTGGGAATACTACTTGGAACCGGAATACTTTTAATCAAATTCTGGGCAGCTCGAGCAATTGATCCTTGTTTATCATATTGTACTGCCTTTTGATAAGTCGCGATCGCCTGTGCGGGATTGTTTTGAGCACGGTAGTAGTTACCTAAGTTCAAGTACGTAGCTGCAAGAGTTGGATCTAGTTCTACAGCTTTATCCCAGGACACTTTGGCTTGTTCATATTGCCCCAAACCCAACTGTGACCAACCTAATAGATTGTACGCCATCGCAGATCGAGGAAAACGACCAACAGCCTGAGTAGCTATAGTAAGAGCCTCTTCCGTCATCTTGAGCTTGTCGATATAAAGCCACACTGGTCGCACATACAGATCAATATAGTCTTGGCCATCAGAGGTATTGATTGCTGACTTATATTCTTCGACTGCCTGAGTAAAATTATTCAAATAGACATAGGCATCGGCAATCTTTTCGTGAGGTTTGAATTGAGGACGATATCCTTTATCCAAAGATAATTGAAAAGCAGCAATCGCTTTACTATAATTTTGTTGATAGAAATGAGCTATTCCTAGCCAGTAATAGACTTCTGGACGTTCATTAGGTAATGAATTGGTGAAGATAGTAATCGCTTTTTCATAGTTACCTTTGATCAGATATGCCGATCCAAGCAAGGTCGACACATCCGTGTAGTCAGGTGTTTTATTAAGCACATATTCGAGCTTGCCAATAGCTAGATCGAGCTCACCAAATGACAAAAATTGTTTAGCAATGAGCGCTGCCAAAAATTCTGGCTTACCATCTTGATAAGTATCAAATAATGCATAGGCATCCAAAACTTTCTGAGCATTTTGAGCCAATTTCGCATCGACATTAGGTAAACCTTTGAGCGTATTTAGAAATTGAACCGAAGCAGTTTTATCACCGAAATAACTAGTAATTAAACCTTGATAATAAATGGTAGTTGCGTCACTTTGATTGGCTTGATTAAAGGCATCTCTGGCTTCAGCATATTTTCCTTGGCTCAAATAACCTTTTCCTAAACGAATATTAGGATCTGTACTCGTCATACCGGGAGTACTTGTTTCCGCAGGAACCACAATTTTTTCAGGTGCTCGAGGCGTAATTACGGATGACGGTCTCACTGAAGGAGAGGTCACAGGCCGAGTTGTACCAGTTGGTGTAGGGACAACCGTAGCTGTAGACTGAGGTGCAACATTTGGCAATTCATCTAATGCTCTTTGGTCCACCACCCAATTAGAAGGCGTCTCAGGAACAACATCGGGCTGATTCCAAGCATACAGTCCATACCCACCGACACCAAGAAGCACTATTCCAGCTAACAGAAGAATTTTTTTATTCATACAAAAATCAAAATCTAAGCAGGAACAGATTACAGCTTAGAGTTGAAAGTGGAAAGTTGAAAGTGGAGAGTTGCCCCGACCGGGGGGATCTAGCTGACTCTCAGTTCAAGATTAATTATGAGATTAGAGGCCTCATACCTGATGGCTAAAATTCGCACTTCGCAATTCGCCATTCGCAATTTTAAAAAGGCCCAAAGTTTCCCCTGAGCCTTTTCTGAATTCTGCATTCTGAACTCTGAGTTCTAAGTAATACCAACTACTTTCTTACGATTTCTTTAGCCAAACGTGGTGCAGTAAGAGCCAATGCAGCTAACAACATACTGACAAGCAATGTCATCGCCGTTGTGGATTCAGGACCTACTTGGTTGAGTTGATCAGGAGCTGCGATTACCTCGGGAGCACCCGTGGCCATAGGCGCAGCAGTAGGTCTTGCAGTTGCACTAGGAGTAGCGGCTGGTCTAGCAGCTAAAGTCATTTGAACCGAGCCAGACACGGTAGAATCACTCTCTAGATTTGCGGAAACAGTGACATTGCCAGCTTGAGTACCAGCAGTAATGGTTGTCGAAGCGACACCGGATGCATTGGTCATGGCACTAAGAGCTCCCAAAACAGCATTACCAGTAAGACCAAATACCACTTTAGTGTTAGCAGCAGGTTGGCCATTTTGATCTTTCACTGTAGCTTGAAGAGTTGCTTTGTCATTTCCATCGGCTTGTAATGTGTTCTTATTCAAAGCCAATGCCATATTCAATCGCTTAGCTGTAGGCATTGCACTAGGCGTCACTGTAGCGGTAGGACTAGGAGCCATAGTTGGTGTTGCACTCGCAGATGGTGAGGCACTAGCAGTAGCTGAACTAGTTCCACTAGCAGTAATAGTAATATCAGCGTTAGTTACTTCACCCAATACTTGGCTGTCATCAGTCGCACGGTAAACTTTAGTACTGACACCATCAGTAGTCTGGAAAGCAAGCTCAGTATTACCTGCCTTTAAAGCTTTGAAATCGATAGTAGCGACTTTTCCGGGAGTACCAGTAGTCTTGTAATACTTACTTTCACTAAGAGCCAACTTAGAATATTGAATCATGCCAGTAGTCGTGTTTACAGGACTACTAGAAAGCAAAACCTCAAACAAATCGCCATCTTTGATTTGTAACCCTGTCTTAGTCAAATCACTATCTTGTACTTCTAAATAGCTGGGATCATATTGCAATTTGAAATCAACCTGGCTGACCTCAAGGCCCTTGGTATCCAAGAGTACCTGCATAGTTACTTTTTCGCCAACCCCAAATGTGCCAGTCTCTGGTGAGAGCAGCAATGTCGCCTGACCAGCTGAAGTGCTGGTAGCTGCATGAGCTACAGGAGCCAATAAGCTGGCCACTGCCAAACCAACTCCTAGATATTTACTGAGCAAGCTGACTCGCTTCGTCGTAGTAGATCTGGTAGAAAATGGTTGTGAAGACATAAAAAGTAATTAGTTTTTGTTAGACATCGTTGTATTATAGCACTTATTTGTTTTCAGGCTAGAGAGAATGTATTGTCTAAGCCATAGAATTGTTTCCTATTATTAGAGCACCTATTGATATGAAAATCGCCATCGCCATGTCCGGAGGAGTAGATTCATCCGTAGCAGCAGCCATCCTTAGTCATCAAAGTCAAAATGACACATTTGGCATTTTTATGAAAAACTGGTCTGACAATCACGCTGAAAAAACAGGCGAATGCACCTGGGTAAAGGATCGACTGGATGCCTTAGCTGTAGCTGCACAATTAGGATTAGTGCTTAAAACTGTGGATTTCGAAGAACAATATCGAACATTGGTACTCGATTACTTTTATCAAGAATACCAAGCTGGACGGACTCCCAATCCAGATATTCTCTGTAATAAATTGATCAAATTTGATGCTTTATTAAAGTACGCTGAAGAATTGGGCGCAGATAAAATTGCCACGGGTCACTATGCTCGGGTAAGGGAAGGGACAGATGGCTATTTCCACCTGCTCAAAGGTAAAGATGCCAATAAAGATCAAAGCTATTTTCTCTGTCAGCTCAACCAATCACAGTTAGCAAAAACTCTTTTTCCAGTTGGTGAAATGGAGAAAAAAGACGTCAGAAAATATGCTACAGAGCATAATCTTTACACAGCCGCCAAGAAAGACAGTCAGGGGGTTTGCTTCATCGGCAAAATGGATTTACAAGAATTTCTGCGTTTCCGCTTGCCTCCAAAAGAAGGTTTCATTCTTAATGAAACCGGCGAACGTATTGGTGTACACAATGGGGCTTACAATTATACCATTGGCCAACGTTACGGCCTCAATATTCATAATACTTCAGCTCACAGTGAGCCATGGTTTGTAGCTCAAACCGACGTAGGAACTAATACTGTAGTGGCAGTTCAAGGGCATGATCACCCAGCTCTCTATGGTCAAAAACTTCAAGCAAGCAATCTTCATTGGATTAGAAAAGTACCAACATTGCCCTACCAATGTTTTGCCAAAATCCGTTATCGCCAACCCGACCAAGTGTGTACCATTAGCGAAACGGGTTTAGTCACATTTGAGCAACCACAGAGAGCAATTACTCCCGGCCAAAGCATTGTCTTTTACCAAGGTGATGAATGCATTGGATCAGGAACGATTGAAATGCGTATAAACCAAATATAAAACTACACGCAGCCATTGGAGCAAAACCACCATCGTCATAGCAAATATTATACTTATGCTATAAAATGTATGGATAAATATATACCTATGGCGAAAGAAAATACTATTGTAGAGCGGTGGAACTCCCTGGGAAAACCACCCGAGCAGCAAAAATTAGTAGCGAGGTGGGAAGCTATTAAACCAACAGCTGATCTAAGAACTACAGTCACAGCTATTGCTACAACATTAAGTACTCTAGATCAGAGACCATCAAGAACTTTAGATAACCTAATACATTTGGGCATTAATTCCAGACCAACTGAGGTTCGCAATAGTACTTTGTCAGTAAAACTTGAAAACACATCCCATGGAGCTGCAATCATTGAAAGAGAGGTCTTTCAAGGTAGAAACTGTTATTTAATACGCACACCAATGGTGCCGAGGGAAGGACTGGCTGAGATACAAGGATGCGAAGATGCCGCGACTTTAATTACTGACAGTACGGGAAAGGTTATTGGATTCGCCCTCAGTGATGGCGTGAGTGGCAGTTTAAACGGCAAGATCGCCGCAATACTGGCCGTTGAGTCTGCCGCAGACTACCTAGAGCGGGACAATAGTGATGGACTCATGCAAAAGGTGCAGGAATCCATGAAGGATGCAACTAATTGGGATGAATATGCAACTAAATTTCGCCAAAAAGCTGGAGAAAAAATAGACCCAAATGACACACCGATGAAAGCAAATGCTAGGAGAATAAAATTGAGCATTGACTCAAATAATCTTTTAATTCCGCCTAAACAAAAACTGGTAAGAGAGGGAATAGAAAAAGTTGCAGCAACCACTTTATTGGTGGGAAAAATCAAAGATGCAAAACTCACAATATCTAAAGTCGGCAACATGGTATGCGTAGTTATTGGTGGTAACAACCAAGTAACCTGCATGGGTAATGGTAAAGAACGAGAACAGTTATCAGTTAAGAATAATAATGCACCTACGGAAGAAACATGGACATACCAGCTATCTCAAGGAGATAAAATCTTTGCCTTTAGTGATGGCGCTTTCAATGATAATCCTGGCATCCAACTAAATGATCTCATTGATTACCTCAAAACACATAAAGATCTTCCACTAGATCAAATTTTAAAGGCATGGCAACAAAAAGTGGGACATGATGACTGTATCATTCTGGGCATCGATTACTAAGACAACGAGACACTATCTCAACACTTCACTAGTTAATGCATAACTAATTCGGCAAACCTCATTTTTGATTTTAATCTTTCGAATACTGATTGCCCCAATGTCAGCAGTACTATTTACATGTGTTCCGCCACAAGGAATAGTATGGGCATTACTGGCTTCGATGGTAACCACACGATGATTCAAATTACTAGTATCCGTAGACACTGGCACAGCAGCGTTCTCGTATGCAACCAGACTTTGAAGGATCACCGCTTTCATTTTTTCGGTATCTACTGAGCCTAGACATTGATACTCCACATAAGGGCCTTCCGGGAAATGATAACTCTTCAAAGGCTTTAAATCAGGGTACTGTTGCTTCATCACTGCATCCAACAAATGAGCAGCCGAATGCAATCGAGTATTCAGCCATCGCCGCTCCCAATCAATACTAAGGACTACAGAGTCCCCAACCTTAAGCGGATCGCCAACAAATGTTCCATAATGATAAACATCGTCGTCAACAAACCGAACATCAGTGACTACGAATTCAGAATTGCGAATGCAGAATGCAGAATTTATTTTTTCAGCATGCAACTCTCCATTCTGCACTCTGCATTCTGAATTATCATCAATTTTTGTAATCTTCCCCCGATCAGCGGGTTGCCCTCCTCCCTGAGCATAAAAAATTGTTTGTTCTAAAGTAACTGCCTGTCTGCCATCGTCGAGAGTTTTTACTCCCGTTACCTTCGTCTCCAAAGTACGGAGAGCTGGTGTAATCCAATAAGCTAATTTCATTTTCGTTAGTATTAATTATCAGCAGTTTAATCAAGCTGTTCAAAATAGTAATAGTACCTATACTAATAACGTCAATAAAAATTGATGACATGAGAGAACTGTTACAAAAACTTGGTTTTAGTGAGAAAGAAATTCCTATTTATCTGTGGTTGTTAGAGTTTGGACTA
>CAZXKW010000011.1:0-1248 GCA_964641565.1 uncultured Candidatus Peribacteria bacterium | reverse complement strand
CTTCGAAGCTAAACCTGAGGACCTCAAAAAACACAAACAACGAGACTTAGAAGAACAAAGCAACAGTTTAAAGAGCGTCATTCCCCTCCTTGAAGAATTCAAAACTCCTTACAGTAGTGAACCTAAAGTTACTTTTTACGAAGGAATTGAGAATTGTAAAAAAGCCTACAACTCGATACTTGAAAGCCAAACAAACGTCCTCGAATTTGGCGCTCATGAAGACCTAGTCATGCGCTTTGGCGAAAAATTCATGAACACATTCATGACTGAAAGAGCTAAGCGCCATATTCACTTAGAAGCAATCTGCAGCGATACCTCAATCAGCAAATCACTCCAAACCCAAGACCAAAAACAAGCGAGAAATATTCACATGTTCTCTCAAAAAGATGGCCAACTTTATTCATCAATTGCCATTTTCGAAAACAAAGTTTTATTGCTCAACCTCTACTATGATGCCTTTGCCATCATCATTGAAAACCAAGAAGTAAGCGCCACTTTAAAAACTATTTTCCGGCTAATTGCTCGCAAATTAGACTAAATCTATTTCGTTTTTAAGAAATCCTTAATTGATTTGTAGCTAGGGATTCCAGTACGAGCACCAACATGCTGCACCTTGAGAGCCGAAGCAGCTTGAGCAAAAGTGATCGCATCTACAAGTGAATAGTTTTTTAAATACGCATAGAGAAATGCACCATGAAAAACATCGCCAGCACCAGTGGTATCTTTAGCTTTCACTCTAAAAGCAGAAACTTTTTTTACTTTATCATTCTCCCAATACCACACTCCTTTATCACCTCGAGTGATAATTAAAACCTTAGGCTGATAACGGTGATAGAGTTTTTTGATTTGATTAGCGACCGTGTCTTTTTTTAATTGCTCAGTAATAAATGTCTCAGACATAATCATAATATCTGCCAGAGGTAGCAATGCTTCTATATCTGGTGACGCATGCCCTCCATCTACAGAAATCAAACCACCGGCTTTTTTTACTAGCTTCGCAGCAGCAAATGCTGCATGTGCATGATGACCATCAAGGTGAAGCACTGTAACATTTTTCCAAAAACCACTCTTAACCTTATTGAGATTAAAGCTACTCTCTAAAGCATAATGACCAACGATGGTGCGTGTTTTTTCAGTAATTAACACTGACGACAATGAAGATGCCCCCTTGGGCAGTTTTTGGATATGAGAACTGCCGACATTATGACTTTTCAAATCACTAATTATCATTTTACCCAATGCATCATC
>CAZXKW010000010.1:8615-14187 GCA_964641565.1 uncultured Candidatus Peribacteria bacterium | reverse complement strand
GTCGAAGGTCTTGTTCATATCTCTGAGATTGCTTGGGGACATGTAGCTGATCCTACACAACATGCTAAGGTCGGGGAGAAAGTGAAGGTTATGGTAATTGGTGTTGAAGATGAGAAGATTTCATTTAGTCTCAAACGTCTTACTGATGATCCTTGGCTCAAAGCAGCTGAACGTTATCCAATTGGTAGTAAAGTTAAAGGAAGTGTTGCACGTGTGAGCCCATTTGGTATTTTCTTGAAGCTTGATGATGAGATTGAAGGTTTGGTGCATATTTCTGAAATTTCACCTGATGGTCGTATCGAAGATCCAGATACTTTGGCTAAAGAAGGTCAAATGATGGAGGCTCAAGTGATTTCTGTAGAACAAGATGATCGTCGTCTTGGTCTCAGTATCAAGGCATTACAAGAACCAGTAAAAGCTGCTAAAGAAGGAGCTGAAGATAAAGAGGAGAAGAAAGCTAAGAAGAAGTCAGCAAAATCAGAAGAATAATATTATTTGTTTAAACCATTATGGAACATAAACTAGCTACAGTCTTAGAAGAATTCGGTGTACCCGAGCGTAAGCTTCGTGCTGATGTAGCTAGTTTAGGCCTAGCGCTTGATCGTCGTTCTTATACGATGGATGACAAAGTTTACAAAGCTTTGAAGGAAAAATATGCATCTCCACAAAAAGTAGATAGCAAGGTACAAATCATTCCCACTCGTGGAGCAAAGAAAGCAGCAAAGAAATCTGAGCCTAAAAAGGAGGCTAAACCTGTTGAGAAGAAAGCACCAGCTAAAACAGTGGTTAAGGAGAAGAAAGTAGTGCAACCCGCTAAAAAGGTTCCAGCTAAAGCTAAAAAAGAATCTATTCCTGCTAAGCAACAAAAAGAGCCTGAGGAAAAAATAGTTGAAAAAGCTCCTGTAGTTGCTCCTAAGTCAGTAGAGAAGGTTACACCAGAAAAAAAAGCACCAACGGTACAAAAAACTGTTGCTGCACCAGCACCAGCGAAGACAAAAGCACCTGAACCAGTTGTTCCTCCAGTAGTTGAGGCTAAACCTGCTGAGCAAGTAGCTAAAGAAAGTGATTTGCCAGTGGTATATGTCCCACATTCTATTACAGTCAAAGATTTTGCTGTGTTGTTGAAAGTAGGAGTCAATCAAATCATTTCTGAGCTTTTCAAGAATGGTATTATGGCTAATATCAATCAACGCTTAGATTTTGATATTGTTGAAATTTTGGCTCAGGAATTTGGTGCCAAAGCTGTCGAGCAAAGTTCTACAGAGGTTACCAATGACAATGTTCAGTTGAATAGCTTGCTTGAAGACGATGAAAAAAATCTTAGTCCGAGAGCTCCAGTGATTAGTGTTATGGGCCATGTAGACCATGGTAAGACAAAATTATTGGATGCTATACGTGGTACTACGGTGATGGAAGGTGAAGCTGGTGGTATTACTCAGAAAATTGGTGCTTATCAGATTCTCAAAAAAACTCGTGATGGTGCTTTGAAGACAATTACTTTCTTGGATACTCCTGGTCATCAGGCTTTTACAGCCATGCGTGCTCGTGGCGCGCAGGTAACTGATATTGCGATTTTGGTTGTTGCTGCTGATGATGGGGTGAAACCTCAAACTATTGAAGCGTATGAACATGCCAAAGCTGCCGGTGTGCCTGTGGTAGTGGCTATTACAAAGATTGATAAAGATGGAGCTAATCCTGATCGTGTAAAAGCGGAGTTGGCAGAAATTGGACTTGCTGTAGAAGAATGGGGCGGTTCAACAGTTTGTGCTGAAGTTTCAGCTGTGAAGAAAACTGGCATTGATGAGTTGCTTGAGCTCGTTCTTTTGGTAGCCGATATGCAAGATCTCAAAGCAAATGCTAATCGTGCAGCGGTCGGTACTATTATCGAGTCTCGCTTGGATCAAAGTCATGGAGCATTAGCCACAGTTTTGGTTCACACTGGTACTTTGCATATGCGTGATGATGTCGTCATCGGTGATGTATTTGGCAAAATCAGATCACTAAATAATGACCGGGGTGAACATATTGAATCAGCTGGACCTTCAGAGCCAGTGCAGATTACTGGCTTGTCAAAGGTGCCTCATGTCGGTGATATTCTACGTGTAGTTGCTAATAAAAAAGATGCTCGCAGCTTGGTGCAAAAGTCTTTCCGTGAAAAACAATCAGATTTACTTTCAGGTATTTCTCAAGCACCGGCTAAAGAAGGTGTCAAAGAATTGAAAGTGGTGATTAAGGCGGATACCAAAGGATCTCTTGAAGCTCTTCGCGGTGCTCTGCTCAGCCTTCCCGCAGAGAAAATTGTAGTCAAAATTATTTATGCTGGTTTAGGCAATATCTCTAATTCTGATGTCATGATTGCCTCAGCAGGCAAGGGGTCAGTGTTTGGATTCAATGTCCTTACTCCAGTGGCGATTCAGAAGAGTGCCGATATTGAAAAAGTGAAGATTACGACATTCGATGTCATCTATCATCTCTTGGATGAGGTACAAAAAGTATTGCTCACTATGCTTGAACCAGAAGTAAGAGTGACTATATTGGGCAAATTGCGCGTACTGAAGATTTTCTATGATGGTAAAGGAGAACAGGTCGTCGGTGGTGATGTGATTCAAGGAAAAGTTGCTCGCAATTCATTTGCAAAAATCTACCGTGGTGATCACATTGTTGGTGAAATGGATCTCAAAACTGTTCAAGAAGGTCCTGAAGAAATGAAAGAGATTCAACAGGGGGCACAATGTGGTATGAAGCTTACCGGAAATATCCGTATTATGCCCGATGATATAATTGAATGTTATATCAAAGAGAAATTGGCAGTGTCACTTTCTTAAGTTTAGTTCTATGCCAGATAATCAGCGATTGCGCCAAATGAATCAGGTGCTCAAAGAGCATATTGGTCGTATCTTAGAACGAGAGTTTCGAGAGCCGGAGATTGGTCTTCTGACTGTAACACGTGTGGAAGTTACACCTGATTTAGCTGAAGCCAAAGTTTGGGTGTCTTCATTTGCTAGTGAAAAAAGCTTATCTCGAATAGTGAAGTATCTCCGAGCAATTACCAAAGATGTCTATCTTTCTTTACGTGATGTTTTGACTACCAAACGTGTTCCAAAGGTGCGTTTTATGATTGATGAGAACGGTGAATATGCTGATCGTATCGATAGATTACTTAAGAAAGCACGTGGTGAGCATATTGAGGATAGCCAGCAATAAACTCTTTTGCGGTCATGCCTTTTTTGCCTTCTAACTGTAAGGCTTGAATTTGCAGTACTGAATTTTCACCACAGCTAATGTGCAGCTCTTGATTGTGGTATTCCATTGTCCCAATAGGTGAGTGGGTGTTAGTCGTACTAACAGAGGCCTGCGTAATCTTTACTCGTTTTCCATCCAAAAAAGTAAATGTGCTAGGCCAGGGATTGAGAGCTCGAATTTGGCAATTAATAGCTATAGCAGTTTGGTGCCAGTTGATTTGTCCATCTTCCTTACTCAATATTTTAGTATAAGTAGCTTGTTCATGAGCTTGAGCTCTAGCTGTAAGCTTTTTTTGACACCAAGGCTCAAGTACATCGTGAAGTAGAACTGCTGATTTTTGAGCCAAGATTTCTTCCAGGCTAAGGTATGTTTCTTGAGGATCTAGTAAGTACGGTTCACTTTGAGCGACTATTGGTCCAGTGTCTAAGGTGGGTTCCATAACCATAATTGTAGTTTTTGTTTCTATTTCATGATGCCAAATAGTGTATTGTAGCGGACTAGCTCCACGATATTTAGGTAAGTCGGAAGGGTGGACATTCAAACATTGGAATTGTGGAATTGCCAGAATGTTTTCTGGAATAATCTTTCCATAGGCAGCTACAATAATAAGCTCTGGAGCTAATGACTTGATGGCTGCATATGCTTCTTCTGTTCGCAAAGAGCTTGGCTGATAGACTGTGATGTTATTTTTCTCAGCTATTACTTTAGTGGGGGGGGGAGTGAGGATTTGCTTTCTTCCAACAGGTTTATCTGGTTGGGCTACGACACTGATCATTTCTAGTGCCGGGTGCTGGCACAGCATAGTCAAAATTGGTGCTGCAAAGTGAGGAGTGCCAAAGAAGATGGTACGAATTGGCATATTAGTAGCTTATTTCTTCATAGAGAGTTGACTTGTCACTGACTAGGTCGGTGAAGAGGATGCCATCTAAGTGATCTACTTCATGCTGGATGACGCGGGCATTGTAGCCTGCAAATCGCCTTAACACAGTTTTCTTGTCTGGTGTCATGTACTGAAGAGTGATCTCATGAGGTCGTTTTACTGGCCCAAAGATATTGGGAATACTGAAGCACCCTTCTTCCCCTAAGTCGCAGTTTTTACTTTTGGTAAGGATTTGAGGATTAATCATGGGGACATTTTCACTTTTGCCAGCACTGTTTCTCAGTTTGCAAATAATTACACGTAGCTTGATGCCAGCTTGTGGGGCAGCGATTCCTACGCCATGCTTATACTCCAATGTTGATTCTAAATCTTTGATGAGAGTATGGATTTTGGCGTCGATTACCTTTACTGGTTCCGACACTTTACGTAATTCTGGATTTTCGTCTGTAAGGATAGGCAGTATCATCTTGTGAGAGAAAGTTCATTCGGCTACCATACTACTAGAGTCTATTGAAATTGTCATGAACACTACTTTATCTTCTCTCTCTCAACGTTTAGTTGCTTTATGTTGCGCTACCCTTTTATTGGTTGGTTGTGGTGAATCTACCACTCCCAATGGTAGTACAGTAGTTACCGGTCCTTTTGCCGAATTTGCCAAAGATATTGAGCTTTTAAACAATACTGATCCCATTGCAATTGTGGAGACTGATCAAGGTACATTTGCTATAGAGCTATATGAGAAAATGACACCAAATACTGTGAGACATTTTGGTCAAATGGTTGGAGAGAAGCGCTATGAGGGGAGTAGTGTTTACAATGTTGCTAATAATTTTGCAGTATATTTAGGCGATAAGAGCGGTAATGCTACTGAAGATAGTACAATCGAACCATTAGCTTTAGAAACTCATCCTGATTTGCATCATGACAGTGCTGGTGTGGTTGGCTTTGTTCATCAAACAGGCAGTAACTGTGTAGTCTCAGGCAATCGCGAGCAGTGTCTGAAGGATGCACTCAATAGCGCTCGTAGCTTTTTCTATATTACTTTAGCTGAAGAGCCTAGTTTGGATAATATTTATGCGCCTTTTGGTCGTGTGGTAAAAGGATTGGAAATTGTTAAAAATCTCAAAAAAGGGAATAAAATCAAAAATATTACCATTGTTAAAAGACAATAGTTATCTGAAAATTGACAGGAATAGTTAAGTGATGTTGAGTGAGGGCCATATTATTATTCTATGATTCATTTAAACTCACAGTCTGATTTCTCATGGTTAGCTGACATTGATACGGTTGCTACGGATGTTGATGGTACTCTAACTGATAGTAATGGACATTTTACTCCTGGGCTGGTAGATGCTTTTTTTACCTGTCAAAGACATGGTATTCGAGTAATTTTGGTGACTGGACGGCCAGCATCCTGGGTGCAGGGGATGGTGGAATACTTACCTGTAG
>CAZXKW010000010.1:2856-8605 GCA_964641565.1 uncultured Candidatus Peribacteria bacterium | reverse complement strand
TCCCAAGGAAAGAGAAGCACCAATGCGTCTTTTAATGACAGATCTTGCTGAGTTACCTGAAATTAGTTTGGAGTATGTTGAAAAAACTAGTGCCGAAAGGCGTAGAGTATTTGAGTTGATTAGACAGAAATATCCTAGACTCAGACCCACTGGTGATTGTGTTACGCGGTTAACTGATTTTACTTTCCCACTGGATGGCTTATCAGCAGCAGATTTGGTGATTATCAGTAGTATTTGTGCACAATATGGTTGGGGATTTACGTATAGTAGTATTCACGGTCATATTAAAGATCCTGGGCAGCACAAAGCTTCAGGTATCTTGAAAACGATTGAATTGGTCCCAGAACTGAGAACCGATCCAGCTAGAGTGGTTACAGTTGGAGATAGTCGTAATGATCAAGAAATGTTTGACCCTCAGCATTTTCCTCACAGTGTAGGCGTTGCGAATATTGCAAGGCATTTACCAAATATGGAGATTCAACCTAGTTACGTAACCGTTTCTCCTGGGGTGGAAGGATTTCGTGAACTGATTCATGCTCTTGTAAAGGGACGTTAATGATTAAGTATTGTGAACTAATTGATAGCTTTTTATCTTACAGTTAGTTTTAGTATTTATTGATGCTTTTAGATTTTGAAGATGGGGTGCCAGCAAGAGCTGAAGAAAATTGTGGTCTTCACGCTTTGTCACTAGAAGCAACGGATGCTTTTATTAGAGGAAATAATGCATTGGCAGCACGGTTGTTGGCGGCAAAACTAGCTTTGCGAGCACTTGTTATTGAGCCGTGTCAGTGTGCTAACTCCAAGGTTTGTTTAAAATGTCATCTTGTGGTTGATGAAGGCGATTTAGGAGCACTCTTAAACTTTTTTGCGCTAAAATTATTAGATTTTCGTTTGAAGCTTTATAAAGAAAGACCACAAAGTCCTCCGGAAAAGGTAAATTTTAAGGTTGAGCGTACATTTATAGCTCTTTATCGCACTTTGATTCGTTTAACTTTCCATGCATTTACGAGAGAAAGCAGCCTTGCATCTTTTGTGGATAAGTTATGGCAAGAGGCTCATGGTGTTTCACTACCACATTCAGCTGAATCAAGTGATTTTTTTGCTGATGCCGATTATCAGTTGGCTTTAAAACGTATTTTTACCACGGCAATGGCTTTTGGTGCTTTTTCCGATAGGAGTAGTGTGGTGTCACTTTTGAGAGGGGGCAGGCAACTGGCTCAAGTCAATGAAGCAAAGTTTAAAGAGGGTGAGTGTTTTCTGTATTCTCAGGCTGTTTTATATCGTTTATTATTTGCTCACGATAGAAATCAGAGAGTGCTTTTTGTTGGTCCCATGAAGCGTTTACTACTTTCTTAGTACAGTGAAGGTATAAAGCGGTCAAAGTATTTCCCTTTTAAATATTTTCCTTTATAGTGCCTGCGCTCAAGCCGCGGTGGTGGAATGGCAGACACGCTAGCCTTAGGAGCTAGTTCCCAAAAGGAGTGGAGGTTCAAGTCCTCTCCGCGGCACCACGAGCTCGCGCCAGCGGGCGAGTCTTATTTGTCATTCATTATTAGTCTTCCTTCCTTATTCCTAAGGCTTACTTTGGCGAGCTCGAACAAATAAGAAATGAGTTATAATAGAATGAGGGCAGTTATTAAGTTATTAGACGTAACAAGGTTTTCATAATTTTACTGTTAGCATATTGGTAACTTAATGCTATCTATGTTTATTTTTGAAACATTTTCTGTCTACCAATTAGCTAAAAAGCTCTATGAAGAAGTTTTAGTTGTTATTAGAAAACGTAAATTAGATTATGCAGTTAATGATCAGCTTCAAAGAGCGCTTCTTAGTATTATGCTTAATATTGCAGAGGGGAGTGGGAAATATACTAGGAAAGAGAAGAGATGCTTTTATCTCATCGCTCGGGGGTCTTGTCATGAATCAGCTGCGCTCATGAAGATATTACCGTTTCACGGTATTGAGCTGTCTCAGGTTAATTGTTGGTATCAAGACTTGGTAACTATTGGCAAAATGCTGACTGGTATGATTAAAGCGTTTGGTACTAAAGAACTCTAGTTGATGTTTGAAGCCAGAGAGTGAACCTAAGTTTTAGTCTGAGTCTCCTCTCAGCTTGCTAATTAAGTATTGGAAAGAAAGCTTTTTGTGCTTTAAGTAGAAAAGTCTTTCTTGTTAATTGTAAATTATGAACTGATATGTTAGATGTTAGGGGCATTTACTTTTCACCGTGAAACATACACTCAAAAAGCTTCCTCATTCACAGGTTTTGATTACTTTAGAAGTTGCTGCAGAAGATGTTGAGAAATTTCATAAGAAGGCCCTGGATAAGTTGCGTAATAATGTTAATGTTCCTGGTTTCCGTCCAGGTAAAGCCTCAGATGAAATGGTGCTACAGCATGTGGGTGCACCAGCTCTTGAAGAGGAGATGCTCCGCATCGGCTTACCTGAATGGTACTTTGCTGTCGTAGTAGAAGAAAAGTTGGCTCCAATCGCTCCTCCTGAAAGTAAAGTGGTAAGCAATAAGCCAATGGTAATTGAGCTTACCGTTACAGTATTGCCGGAGGTAACTGTGGGGGCTTATCAAAAAATCAAAGTAAAGCCTCAAACTCCAAAAGTTACTGATGAAGAAATTAATACTGAATTAGAAGCTTTGCAGAAGCGTTTTGCTACTTATCATGATGTTACTCGCAGTGCTCAAATGGGGGACCGCGCAGAATTAGATTTCTCAGGTAGTGTTGATGGTAAAGCTGTAGAAGGAGCTCAGAGCAAAAATCATCCTTTGGTACTAGGTTCAAAGACTTTTATCCCAGGATTTGAGGAAGAAGTGGTAGGAATGGAACCAGGAAGCAAGAAACAATTCACTGTTAAATTCCCAGCTGACTATCATGTAGAAGAGCTACGTAGCAAAGATGTCACTTTTGATGCAGAACTGAAGAAATTGGAAGAGATGCATATGCCAGAAATGACACCTGATTTTTTTGCTAAGCTAAAAAATGAAAAGATTACTGATTTAGATTCTCTCAAAGCTGAAATTCGTGCTTACTTGGTTGCTAGCAAAGATGTAGAAGAACGTAATCGCCAAGAAGAAGAGATTTTGAAGCAATTAATTGATATGACCAAGCTTGAGGTTCCTCATGCTTTGATTCATGACGAGATTCATTTTATGGAGGGAAGCTTTGCTGAGCGTCTTCAAGGCATGGGACTCACTATGGAGCGTTATTTAGAAGCAAATAATAAGACTCACGAAGATATTCACAAAGATTGGGAGCCTGAAGCTACTCGTCGTCTCACAGCTCGGTTTGCACTTTTGGAAATTGCTAAAGTAGAGAAATTAGAGCCTACTGATGAGGAAATCATTGCTGGTCTCAAGCAAGAAGGTGTGGAAGAAAAAGACCATGAGCGAATGAAAGCACAAGTCGCAGCAAGACTTCGTGTAGAGAAGGCCCTGGATTATTTGATGAAATCTGCGCTACAATAAGGTAGATATCATTTTAAGCATATGAAATTTTTCTTTTTGTCACTTGCTGTACTTATTGGTCTCTTCCAGCTTATTGTTTTTTTCCAAAACTTAGCTGCATCGATGGACGCTTCGGTGTCATATCTCACTGAAGCTATCGACATGAACCCTGCAATGATTATGTTTATTTCATTTGTGCTGGGTGGTATAGCTACATTGTCTCTGGTCCTTTACTTTACTGGAGGTAAGCTTCCAGTGGATCAAGGCGATGTAGGGAGCAGTGGTGAATGGTAAAAGGTAAGCCCTCATAGCTCAATGGATAGAGCAGAAGCCTTCTAAGCTTAAGATAGAGGTTCGATTCCTCTTGGGGGTACCACGATCGCGACTAGCGATCGTCTACGTCTTAATCTCCGTCTTACCTAAGACCTCCTTCTTTCAAGTAAGCTTATTTGATGCGATCGAAGACTAAGACTGAGACGAAGACGTAGGATAGAGTGTGCTTACGTATGAAAATCAGTATGGGAATATTCTTGTTTGCAATTTGCTTTATGTTAGAGTGTGTTTGTATTGTGATATTTTATGAAATCTCTCTTGTCTCGTTTGTCTTTAGTCCTAATTGGTAGTGCTGTATTGTTATCTTCAACTTTTATTTTGTCTGTGGAAGAAGTGCAGGCCTACTCCAATTATGATGATTGTGTGCAAGGTGAAAGTTTGGATTTTGCTCCTAATGGTAATCTGAGTAATGAGGATCTTACTTCAATCGAAACAGCGTGTCGTCGTGAGTTTCCTGCTCGTGTTTCAACGTCTCCTCGAGCTAGTACTCGTTCAAGTGCTCCTAGAACAAATGTCAGTAATTCACCTGCACCCAGTAGTAGTGTAAGTGCTGCTCCAGCTGTTAGCTCTAGTTCTCGAGCTGCTACTAGTTCATCGAGTGCTCCAGCGGCTGCTACATCTGTTGCTTCTTCAAGTAGTGCTCCTAGTTCAAATGCAGCTGGCTCATCATCTTCTAATTCTAGTACTGCAACTGGTGATCGTAGTGGTCCATTGACTGCTCCGATATTTGGTAATCGTGCTGATCCTAATTCTATTTTTCGTGATCCTCCTCAAGGAGCGAATGTAGATGGCGGTACTGCGGGACAATATGCTCAACCACTTATTCGTCTGAGCGATCGTCAACTGGCTTTTCAGATTTTAGTGAACTTTTTCTTAGGTATCATTTCTGTTGTTTGTCTCTTGTTCTTAGTATTCAATGGCTATCGTTATGCCATGGCACGTGGTGAAGATAATCAAATTAGCCAAGCTAAAAAGGGGATTACCTATGCAATTATTGGTTTAATTTTAGTGCTAGCCGCTTATACAATTGTGGCAACTATTCTCAACTTTGGAGCTCAATCAGCTTCGGGTATTGGTATTAGTGTGGGTGTACAATTATAGTTTGTTCATTTTTTAGTTTTACCTTTCCTCCATAATCCATGTCTTTCTTCAAAAGTTTCTTACGTAATCCACAGGCGGTGGGAGCATTCTTTCCAACAGGAGCAAGCTATTCCCATTTAGCATGCAAACAAGTTGATTGGGATACTGTTTCAAACATTGCTGAGCTGGGAGCAGGGGACGGAGCCGTGACGCAGTATATTGTGCACTATTTGAAACCTCATCAAAAATTATTTGTGTTTGAGACTGATGAACATTTGCTTGCTTCTTTAAAAAGTAAGATAAACCAAGAGAACGTTATTATCATTCACGATTCTGCTGAGTATTTACCAAAATATTTAGCACAACATGGTGTCCAATCAGTAGATGCTATTTTCTCGGAAGTTCCTTTGGTATCTCTTCCTAAGCAAGTAGGCGATAATATTCTGCAAGCTGTTAAAAGTACTTTGAAATCAGGTGGGAAATTTCTGCAAATTTCTTATTCACTTTTTGGTAAAAAGAAAATTCAATCTTTATTTGATACTGTCAGTATTCAATTCACTTTTTTCAATTTGCCACCAGCATTTCTCTATATCTGTCAGTTAGCTAGTCGTTAGGGAGTTAACTCTTGCAAATATTTCAGTTTTGCCTACACTAACTGTGCTTTGGCGACGTGGCGGAGTGGTTACGCAGGGGTCTGCAAAACCCCGTACACCAGTTCAATTCTGGTCGTCGCCTCCATGAAGCTCGCGTAAGCGGTTGAGAGCCAAAGGCTACCCTTTGGGATCTTATTTGTTATCCCGTCCTTATTCCTTAAGGCGTACTTTAACGAGCTCGAACAAATAAGTGATAATGAATAACGGAATGAGTTTGGATGTTGGA
>CAZXKW010000010.1:0-2843 GCA_964641565.1 uncultured Candidatus Peribacteria bacterium | reverse complement strand
TAACTCTTTAGCTATCTTGAAGTTGGTTTCTAACTTGTGTAAGCTCCATCCTTCTGGTAGTATATTACGAAACATTTTTATGCGCTCTAGACAAATATTATTATCGATGTTCTCACTGGTATTGCTTACTAGTTTGAGCTTTGTCAGTCTGACGGTCAGGGCAGATGATGCTGTTGTTTTGCCTCCAGATCCAGATTTTGTGCAGACTTGGGTTACGCCTGAGCCAGTTGTTACAGTTACTGCTGCTCCGGTAGTGACACCAAAGGTAGTTAGTAAGCCAAAGTCTGGTAATTCACAGCCTTCAGTTACTGATGCTGATCGAGAAGCATTGGCCCGTCAGAATGCTTCTGCACAAGCTTTGATTGAAAATCAAAATGAAAAGACTCGCTTGGAATCACTTGCTTCTGATGTGATTAGTAAGTATGAAGCGCTTAAACAAGTACAGCATACTCTTTCTGATGAGTTGCGCGATCTAGATACTCAGATAGAAAATACCAATGCTACAGTTAATACGGTTCTAACGGAATCTACCGAAACTCAGAACGCTATTGATCAGATCAATAATAAAATACTGCTCAAACAACAAGAAATTAGCGAGCAGAAGAAGGTTGTTTCCGCATATGTTCAAGCTGTGTACCGCCAAAAGGATATATCGGTATTAGATCTTTTACTTTCTAATCAGACCTTTGCTGATACTCTTAGTGATATTGACAATGTTCAGTCCTTAGAATCCACCGGTCAGGTGTTGTTTGCTAGCATGGAGGCTGCTAGTGCAGAGCTGAAAAATGAACAGGAAATTTTATCTACTAAGCAAGTAAGGTTAGAAAAATTGCTAGTAGAATTAAAAAAACAGCAGGATTCTCTGGAAGAACAACAACAAAGTAAACGTTTCCTTTTGGAAAAGACCGCTGGTAAAGAAGAAAACTATCAAGCTTTGATTCTAGATTTCAAGGCTCAAGCTCAGCAAGTTGAAGAAGATATTCAAAGTTTAAGTGCTGATATCGCTCAATTTAAAAGCGATAATGAATTTGCTCGCATAGCCCTGCTCTATGGAGAAAAATTCTCTTTGATCAATCCTGAAAATGGTGCTATTTGGCCTGTGGACGCTTCCTATAAAGGTATAAGTGCTTATTTCAATGATTCAGGTTATTTAAAGTTCTTTGGTTTCCCCCATTCAGCTATTGATATTCCGCAACCAGCCCAAACTCCTATTCGTGCTCCAGCTAATGGCGTTGTACTCAAAGTCGTAGATCGAGATGATAATGGGTACAATTATTTGGTGCTTTATCATGGAATGGATAGTAATGGTAAGGATATCACTACGGTTTATGGTCATTTGCCAAAAATCTTTGTAGCTAAGGGGGATGTTGTGCGTCAAGGTGATATTGTCGCGTTAACTGGTGGTGCTCCGGGGACGCGTGGTACTGGACCGTATTATACTGGCCCGCATCTTCACTTTGAGGTTCGTCAGAACGGAGCAGCGATTGATCCTTTATCTTGGTTGCCATAGTATTTTGTCCCCTTTGACATGGATAGTTAGCTGTTTTATAATTATAGGAATGATTTCTCTATGACATTTTTGCTTCTCCCATACATTTTAAGTGTTTATGCATTTGGCGGAATGCCATCTGTTTTACAGGAAGAAGCTACTCAAATGCTTGCTAATGCTTCAGCAGTTCCCACTACTGAAGTGGTAGTAGATGCCGTACTTGTTCCTCCTAGTTTACCTGATCTTAGTGAGGCATTTTTGGCTTCAAGGAGTACTGACCAATGGTTAGCTTTGAGTCAAGATGTTGAGACATTGCCGCTTGAGCCTATTGAAGAGTCTGTGCTAGCTGCGCCTGTTATTGCTGAAGTGGTTCTCACTCCTAGTCCTACAGCTCAGCCAAATAGCCCTGGTATTTTTGTTTTGCCAGCGTTGCCTGTCATTGAAAAGACCGTGGCTCCTGTTGCCGTTGTGACTAGAAGTCCAACTCCAAAACCTAGTCCAGTGGCATCAGTGATTGCTACACCTAGTCCTCGTCCTGTGCTAACCACACCTACTCCTACGGCTACTCTTTATATTCCCCCTCGACCTACTTCAGTTCCTACACCTACAGTTAATTATGCTGCTCCGGTGGCTACTCCGAGTACTATTGCTACACCATATTATCCACCAGTAGTAGCACCACCAGCTGCTGTAGCTTCACCGAGACCAATTGCTACTCCAGCGGCACCGGTACAGGCGCCAGTCCAAACAACCGCACCGGCTGCTCAAGCTCCTGTTGCTGCTCCAGTTACTAGTGGTTTGAGAGGGCCAATCATGAAGGCTGTTCAAAGTGATAATTTGCCAACATATTATCTTAACTATCCTCGCTTGGGCCTTGCTAATGTGCCAGTTAATCCAACTGATGCTAGCAATGATCAGACCTGGAAAAATACTTTGATTAAAGGTGTTGGACAGTTGCTTTATCCACCTGATATGGGACATAAAACTGTTATTTTTGGACATTCATCGAATTATGCTTCTGTGAAGTCTGATTATAATTATATTTTTAAGCCTCTTTACCAAGCAAAAGTAGGTGATACTGCTTCGATCACTTATCAAGGTAAACAACTGAATTATGTGGTGAAAAAGACTGAGATCGTGCCTGCCACTACGGCTAGTATTGTCACTGATTATGGACGAGAGGAATTGGTATTATTTACTTGTTGGCCATATTTGACTTCTAAGGATCGGTTTATTGTATATCTTGATCGCGTATAAGTATGAAATGTTCTTTTTGTGGTACAGAAAATGTCCAAGGGCGTACACATTGTATTGCGTGTGGGACTCCACTCGAGGCTTCTTCTGCTGCTATCCA
>CAZXKW010000009.1:0-15501 GCA_964641565.1 uncultured Candidatus Peribacteria bacterium | reverse complement strand
CAGTAATGGAAGTCTGGTAGCCTACGATTCCATCAAAGGAAGATGTTGCACCACCTGTTGAGCCACCACTGAGTACAAGCGACTTACCAGAGGTGTTATCTGAGTATTCAAAACGTGTGTAGTTAAAGTTACCTGCGGTGTTACTAGCATTTTGTATGTAGTACCCAAGCGTAGTAGTAACAGGCTTTATGATTGAGTTACGGGTCAGGTTGGCAATATACGAACCGACTGCTGGCGTATTAGTGATAGCCGATTCAGCTCCACCTGCGGTAGCTGAGAGAACAAATGAAGTGCTAGAGTTTCGAGTCTTGATAAAACGAACCTGATTCGTGTTGTAGGCTACTCCAGGAATGACTATTTCATCATTTACTGCCGCATCCCAAGCTACACTGACAATCAGTGGGTCGGCAGCCGTGCCTGTACCAGAAGCGTAGCGGGTGTATTGGTCGTAGGTTGCACCTGTAGTGAGTATTTGTCCACCTACTGTACCAGTAGCCGAGCATATACCCTGGTCACCGTTAGCAGTTGAGTCAATGATAAATGTTGAGACAATAGACTTGGTAGCCGAGCCTCGTATATCGAACACGCCACCTGCTGTCACCCATACCGAGCCCTTAAGTGTAGTAGTACAGTTGGCCGCTGTATCATGCTTGAACGTACCACCTGAACCGATTGTAAGGGCTGCACCCATAGTCTGAGCGGTCGAACCGATACTTGTAGCAGCTTTTGAACCGAAGGTGTTAGCTGTGCCTGATAATGTACAGGTCTTGGTGGTGAGACCAGCATCATTAAACCCCCCTATCCATAGGTCATCTGAAGCTCCTAATGCTCCTGCGGTGTCGTAGGTGAACTGGAACCACAAACCCGAAGCTGCGGTTCGTACATTACCAGACGAACCGACAGTGTTTTTAAGTCTACAAGTATAGGCTGATGCGGTAAGAGTAGCGAACTGATACGGTGTAGCAAATCGAAAGTAATTCATACCGAGTTGAGCATCTGCTAGGTTAATCGTAGCGGTAGCCTTTGACACACCCGATTCCATGATTTCAGCAGTGATGTTACCAGCATTCGTAGGAAGTGTTGATATACATATCCATACGCCTGTAATCTTATTGACTAAGTTCGGAGCTGTTACACCTGATGAAGTAATACCAGCTAATGTCAGACCTGCGGTTGTTGCGGTGATAGTCGCACTACCGAGCATAGTATCAAAATTAGTTCCGTTGTAGGTAAGCATTGCCATTATGAATAACTTAAGCTTCCTCTATTCGTCCAGTTGGTTGAATAATTACTTGATCCTTGTGCGTATGTTCGTATGTTTGTTGTATTATGCCTTCTATAAATATACCAAGCACCGGTGGCTTTCTCTAATCCAACATAAGTATAAGTAGGATCTGAATAATCAGGTCCATTCATAAGCTCATATCCACTGCCCGGACTTCCGCCACCCGAAGAAGAAGCACCGACTAAATCGAACTGACCGGTTAATGGGTTAAATTTAAACCTAGCCACAATTAAACCTCGTTATCTATCGTTACAATACCGTTAGAATAGAAGCAAACATAGCGATGAGTTGCACCCTCAACAAAATCTTCTGTATCTTCCCAACCACCACTTCTAAGCTTGATTTGTAGCTGTTTGCGATCTAATGTAGGACGTTTGCGACTTCGTGCAGATCCAACTTTCTTTTTAAAAAAATCAAATATTTTCATGTTAGACCCTTCCTACACTAGATAGATTCTCTTTTGTGCTATCAGTATAAATTACAGTTATAATTTGTTGAACAGAGCCACCAGCTCCACCAGTTCTTGAAGTATAAACCTCAGTAACAGCATCAGGGTAAGCAGCACCTACATAGTCATAGTCGAGTGTCCACATACTACCAGTAAGTGATTCACCGCTTGCACCCACAACAGCAACAGCAGAACGGTTACTTCCGGCATTGCGGAATTTCTTTCGTTCGTTATCTGCTGTATTGCCATTGTAAGTTTGACCCATTTCTAGCCTTTCTTAGCACTATTCATTGCTTGGTTAGCACTCATACCATTTTTACGATTCTTATTAAATTTGGCAGCTATGCGAGCTTCAGGCGACATTTTTGAAGTGTCTTGAACTTTACCGTTACTTTTAATAGAAACAATTCTGAATGATGCAGATTGTTTTTTCTTGCGATTTGCTTCATGATCTTCGCCACAATCATCATCACAATCACAGCAACCAATCAACATATCATCATACGAGCCTTCTTCTTTACGACTAAGTTTAGCTCGAATTACTAATTCAACTTCATCATCAATTTGCATTTCTTTGATTTCAGGAAAGAAGTTTTTACCACGAATATCAAGTGTAGGTGGACGATCTTCCCAACTAATTCTTTTCTTTTTAGTTTTTGCCATGACTATTTTCTCCAGTCCTTAAATACTTTATCTAGAAAATCTGTGATAATTTTTACGATTTTTTCAAGAGCAGTCAGTCTATTCTCTACCTCAACATCTAAATCATCACGAGGATCTTTGATAGGTTCATCACTAAGATAAACAGTATCAACAACCTCTTTACCACCTTCTAGAACAAGCAAATCTTTACCAACAATTTGAGTTGAGTGAGTAACAAGAACTCGATCATTGATTGAAAGTTGCCGAACAAATTGACCGTTTTCAATATTTAGAACAGGAGCAATTGATCGAGCATAAAAATACTGATCTGTAATGTCTTTAAGATTTTCAAGCCACTCTGGTTTGTCATTAACAGGCGGTTGTGCAGGAACAGCAAGTTCAGAAGCTCTAAGACCAACAGCTTGACCCTTAGTTTTTGAGTAGCTACTGATGTAATATTCAACACCATTTACTACTGTTTTGGCTACTACATCAATATTTGTAGCTTTTGGAATAACATCGTTATTTAAAACTGTACCGTTTTCGAGATTATATCGTTTGATACCTTCAGCCGGAACAACAGCAAGTTTAACGCTCTGTTTAAATTCAGTGTCACTAGGAACATAAGGGGTGAGATTTCGTACCCATTCATTCTTCGCATAATCAGCAGCCTTACGAGCTTCAAGATCTTTCTTTTCTTGCGAGCTAAGTAAGATATTTCGTACTTCACCAATCGTTTTACCGCTAGCTAGGTAAGTAGCAAGTCCACCAGCATCAGCTTCACGCTCAAGAATATCCCGATAAGCTTGCTTGATTTCTTCAGCAGTAGCTTTAGGCGTAACTACACCACGATAATATTCCATAGCCATGTTATATAGCCGGTTAAGATCGTAGTTGCCCGGACATGCAGTAGCTTTAAAGTGCTTGTGAGGAAGAAGGGGTATGATTCTACCGTAGAATTTCCAAGTTTCAGCAATATCTTCAGCCACAACCTGATAATCTTCATCACGACATCGAGGATCACACTCAAAGCCAAGCCCTTTAGCATTGCCTAATGAAGATCCAGCATGCCAAGCAGCGTTATTATTATCAACAATAAATGCTACACGCCTACCAGTACCAGTAACAACATCATGTGCAGATACTTGAGATCGTGAGTTACAAAGCCAAGATACAACACCTTCAAATGTTGGATTAGAACCCGGATCGCCCCACCAGTGAATAACAATAAAATCTATTGATCGTGACATTCCGTAAAATGCCGGAACTTGAGAACCGGGTGTATAGTTTGGTGAATTGAACTGAGTTAAAACATTGTGGCTCATATTACTCCTTGTTTTCTACGTTTTCAGTTTTTACATTTTGTTGTTCTACGTTTTGGACTTTAACGTTATTAACTGAATCTACAATTACCTTAGTGTTTTGAGCTTGAATTTTTTCAAATTGTTTAGGCATTTCTTCAAGCATTTTTAAGCTTGCAGCGATTTCTTTAAGAGGTAGTTCTTTATAAACTTTGATTTGACCCTGAAGTGCAGCAATAGCTTTTTGGTTTTCAATGTGATCACTTCTAAGTTTACTGTTCTCATCATCTAGTTGTATTTGTCTTTGTTGAAGGGCGGTAATAAGTTCGCCCTGTTGTTTGATAGTTTCTTTTGGTATGCGAGCTTTAATGTAGATAAATGCTAATACTACACCTACTACAATCTCTAATACTAATACAAACATATTTAGATGAACATCAAACATATGCACACCTCGCATAGATTCTATTTTGTGCTCCACCCCAGTTTGGACCACCTCGATAAGTGAACTGGACCGTACCAGCACCTTCAGCGACCATAGTAGATAAAGCTAGAGTTGTTGGAGAGGTTATAGATAAAGGCATTTCTGCTGTTAAATTTCCACCACTTTGAACAGCCGAGCTTACAGGGTAAAAATAATCACTTGAAGCCAGTCTACCGTACTTAGTAGGGAAAGCAGAAGAAGCAAAATCTGTTGTATTTTCAGATAATACGGTATGACTTCTTACAGCAGTCGCACCCATAGAACCACCTGCCGTGATACTAACATTATAACCAACTCCCCATGCTCCCTTTGGAACAGTCAATCTATAGTCAGTTGCATAGAATGTCGTAGTTCCTAGACCGCTTTTTGTTAAATCTGAAGCTAGTATTGATTCCACTTCCCATAAAGTCTTTTCGCATGGGAAACCATAAGGAGAGTCGTTTATCGAGTAATAGGGTGCATTAAGCTGCATATTTGGAACGCCATTACCTTCAGGACAAAATACAGTGAGGATAGTGTTAGGTGCAGAATAAGTTACATCTGTAATTACAGCATAAATATTATTTAAAAATGGATTGTCTAAATTAGTTGCAACTACACCCCCTGATCCAGTGAGATGATTAGCATTAGAAGTTGAATCATTAAAATCGCCATTGAGTTTAAAGTAAGCTACTAGGTTTGTTTCATTACCTACAAGCTGTTGGTTCATGTTGTCTCGGATCTGAGAAGCGGTACGAACAGTAGACCAGATGCGAACATCAGAGATTTTACCATCGAAGAATTGACCACTGCCGTAGGCACCTACTTGGAGGTTTCCTGCCTGAGTCAGTGAGGTACCGGCACCATTCATAGTTACAGGGACAGAGACACCATCAAAGTAGATAGTCGATACGTTACCAGACATATCAAGCGTACCGGCAACATGCACCCATTTCCCAAGAGGCAGACTTTGTGTAGATTGACCTTGGCGGGTAGCTGCACCTTGGGCAAAGATTTCAACTTGGCCATAAAAGTTCACAACCATCAAGAAGCCAGTGCCACCACCATATCGAGAAGCGATTGTTTGCTGGCTACCTGTGTAGCTTTCAAGATTTACCCAGGCCTCAATAGTAAAGTCATCAGTAAATGAGATACCAGAAGGACTTGATTTAGAAGCATACTGAGAAGATCCGCTTTCTAAATCTGCACATTGAGTAGGTGCAGCAGTATTACGCTCCATTCTAAGCCTCATGCCTTTTGAATATTGACTAGTAACATCGTTATTTGGAATTGTAACTTCAAACGATCTATTGCCTTTATTGTAACCACTAGCAACTTGGACAGTATAAGGTAAAACTTCCCAACCATTTACAGATTCAGTACCTAAGTTAAGTGCATCACGAACAGCTTGAGTTAAAAGATTACCTTGCTGATCTGCAAATTCTAAAATACCTTTGGTCTGTGCATTGTGGTGAGTAGCAGAATCATAATCAATAATTGTCGCACCTGAATCGTGACCAACAGCAGTATTACCTTCAGTCCACTTACAGTTAATAAACTGATTGCCGGTGTCTTTTACACCTAAGAACGTTGCTTCATTTGCTGTACCCGGATCGACTGTTAGAACAACAACATCACCTTCTGCATATTCAGAAGCATTGTTTACTGGAACAGTAGTAGCACCAGCACTAATTGAAGCCGATAAGTTATCAGTAAATGTTTCACTGGCTATTGTGAAAAAGTTTTCTAACACACTTGCTAAATTTGCCATTTTTGTTTTTCTCCTTGCCTAGTGTTATGACTGGCTTCTTTTTTCTTAATTATACCTTAATCATCAAAGAGTTCCCATTCAGGTGGCATTCCACCCTCATCAGGAGTTCCTTTGATCTGTAAAGTCCTTAATATATATCTTGACTGCAATGAGTTGGTTTGTACTCGGTATTGGTATGCATTCAAAGCTTCTTGAACTGACCAGAATCGTTTCATTGAAGGCTCTGAATAAGAAACAACTTCACCCTCAGTATTTGTCCAAATGTTATCACCCCATGTATGAGTGGTCCAAGAGTTTTTAACTGTTGAAGGTTCAATTACTTTTGTTTCACCAAGTTTTCTAAATCCATCTTCACGAGTAATACCAGATAGTTCAATCATTATTTGACCAAGCGGTTGAGCAAATTCAACCTGTGCTTCATCAGCCCATGCAAATTCAAAGCGATCACGCTCATTTACATGTCGAAGTCCAGTAACAAGTGAAGTTTCAAATGGTTGTCCGTAGTCACCTTTAACAGAATCATTTATTTCAGTAAATCGAGTATCGCCCGGCTTCCATGCTAAGAAGTGGCTAAGACCATCGTTATCTGTATAGTTGAACATTCTTTCAAAGCCAACGTTAAATGCTCGTGGCAACCATGCTTTACGTTCAGTGTCATATACGATTGTGGCGTTGTTCACATCGCTCTGATACGGTACAGAGAAGAATACTTTAGCATCTTGGAAGTGAGCACAAATACCACTAGAAGCAGACTGTCTAATGTTCTTTACGTTCGGACGAATATTTGCAGAACTTTCATCTGTTGAAAGTAAGTTCAAGAATTGTGCTCTTGATCCCAAGTTATAGAATGCTTGCAAATTGTAGTACATGTAGTCATTTAGCACGTTTATCACGCTATCAGGAGCAGAAGTACCACGAGAACCCGGCAATTTGTAGAAATTCGGTACAGGGAACGTTGAATCTCCAATTGTAAATGTTTCTAGCGTACCTTGCCAAACACAACCACGACCATCAGCAGAATCACACCAAACAGTTGCGAGTGGTGTACCTTTACCATCACGATAATCTTCTACTTTTACCGGCTTGTCTTGTCCACCTTTTTGAAGATCAATATAAGTTGCATCATAAGCACTTGAGAAGTAACCAATGTATCTACCAGCACCAGAGATCCAAACACGATATTTGAAATCCCTATCACGAGTACCGTAAAGTCGTGATCCAACAAGAACTAGATCGCCTACTCGTGGACCTTGAGTAGTGTTAGTGTCAGGAGCAACAGATGTAATTTGTTCTACAGCTCGTCCATCATCAACGTAAGTTGCAGTCGCTTGACCTTCAACAGAATCAATATAAACTTCTTCACCGGCTATTTGCCCTACATAAATGTCATAGCGAACAGCACCGGCAACAGCGTTCCAAGTGAATGTGACTTTATTTGAAGCGTCCCACGAACTACCTCTAGTTGAGCCGACTTGAACGGTAACAGCAGTTGAAGCTTGTGTATAGCCAATATCATTAACCGCAGCAACTCGATAACGGTAAGTGTAGGTTGTGCCGGTTAAACCAGTTTTAACAGCAGATATAGGAGTAGGTGATGCAATTGCGGTGTAGGTTGCTAGTGTGGTTGAACCATCATAACGGATAATATTATCCCAGCCATTGTACATATACATGAACTCATTGGCTTGAACCATGCGAACTTTCTTACCAGCAGTAAATGAACCACCAAAACAGGCAGCCCACGTTTGACCATCATTTATTGATCTATAAATAGTACCATTTGAAACCTTAAGCAAGTGAATGCTATCGTCATCATCAACAAAGAAATCACCACCATCAATTGCATAAGCAGAAGCAGATGTTCCATACCAACGTAAGCCCGGACGAATCATAGGAGCACCATCTTCACCTAAGAAAAGATTATCAGCTTCTTTAAGTGCATTTTTCGGTAGTTTAGATTGGTCAATTAATGAAATAACGCCACGATCAAATTTATCCTGAGTAAGCGTAATTTGACCCGGTGGGTTATCTGGTAGTCCTGTTACAGTAGTCAACTGCATGATTAAAGCCTTATATCATTTACAGGTGTGTTTGTACCCCAGCCTTGACCATGAGCCAGCAGATCACGCATTTTATCTGAGTTACCCCATACTCCACTAGTATCTTCAATCTTCATATTAATAAGTGCAGCTTTAGCATCGGCATCAGCAGTCTTATAACCAAATCCATTTCTACCACTTCTGAATCGTCTACGAAGCATGTCTTGAACTAAGAATGTTGGATCACTCATTTCAACTACAATTGCTGAAGGATCGGCATTAGTTGTAAGAAGTGTAGGCTTTTTAACATACACATAATCAACAGTCCAGCCATTGTGTTGAGTAGCTAGATTTTGCCCGATATGCATAGTGTAACCAGTGTTAGCACCCCCCTCGAACCAAACAATACTAGAAGTATCGCTGTAGTCTTTAGCTTCTTGAGGTGGTATTACACCTACTTCAAAAGTTCCACCATTCGGACCATTCTGAAAAACGACAAAAGCCGGTGGTTTACGCATATTGTTAGGCACTACTACTGTAGTACTACCTATAATTCGATCATTTGTAGCCCATACATCTGTGCTTTGCTCTTGAGCAGTAACAATAAGTTCACGCCAAATTTGACCGTCCACACGATCCCATGCTTTAATTCCGGCATTACCATATAGAATTGCTGTTTTAAATTCTCGATCAGGATAACTAGGAATTGATGTCGCTTGCCCTCTAAACTGGACAAAATATTCCTCAAATATTTCTGAAAATTGCATTTTTGTTTTTCCTTTCTAGACTGGTGTTATGACCGCTATCTAGGCTTTTTTGTTTCTTTGTATCTTCACTGTTTTCGGACTGCTTTTTTTGATTTTAACGTTCGATACTTTTATTTTAGCAGAAGGAATATTTAATGCACGTTTTTGCCCGAAGTCACCTTTGGCTGAATATGATCCACCACTACCACCTGAACGACTACCATAGCCTTTTTTCTTATCATCAGAGCCATCAGTATCAGCGATAGTATTTACCTGTTTAAACTGTTCAGCACTCATAGGTGGGTAGCCTTCAATTTCACGCATCTTATTTATGAGATCAAGATTAGCTGCATCATATTGTTCTTTTTGTGCTTTATAAGCACTACTATTAGCCCTAAAGAAGTTTTTAGATTCAGCAGAATCGAAGCCATATTTCTCAGTAATTGCTTTTTGTTTTGCAACTAATGGGAAATCTGTAGCTTCTGATCGAAGCGTATTATATTGATCATTAAGTGCATACCAATCAACAACTCGTTGAGTTTGCTTATAGTCTGAATCACCTGTATCTTTTGCTTTATTTTTGTAATAATCAGCAACTTTTTTCTGATAATCTTTGAACCACTGTTCTTTGTAAAGTGAATTTCTAAGAGCAATATCATCACCTGTAGCAGTAGATTTTTGCTGTAATACTGCACGAGCCTGATCGTCATTAAGATCATATAACGGATCATAGCCAGTTTTTAGATCTTTTGCTTGCTGTTTTTTGCGTTCTTTAATTGCGTTGAAAGTAGTAAGATCAATTGCACCTTTATCTGAAGTAGCAATTTTTTTCCAATATTCAGGATTAACGTGATTACCATCTAATGCAGAAATATACCTATCATAAGATTCAGGGTTATTCTTCTTAAGATCATCAAGATATTTATTATATTGTCTACCGCCTTCAAGCAATGCCTTGCGAGCACCTTCATCAGCAGCCTTATAAGCATCAGAATACTCATCTGTGAGTGGACGTTTATAGTCAGTATCTTGTAAACCAAGATCTTCACGAGCCATATCTGCAATAGCTTTAATGATATTATCGCCTTTTTCGAGCCGGGCAATTAAGCCTTGTCTACCTGAGTATTCACGAGCATTTTCAGTTTGCCCCTTGCCAAACATGTAACCCTTTGCAGTATTCCAAAGATCAGTTGGAGCTTCATATTGTACACGACCAGACTTATTTTCAGAATAACCTCTATCCATCATCTCCTTAGTACGACCCACGTTTTTAGCTACTTGAGGTGTAATCAACTCTTTAAAATCACCCCCAATACTGTGTTTTTCATAGGGGTTATAATTAGCATCTTTGTATTTATCAGAGTTTTTGAGGTTTTCTTTTTCTACGGATTGAACGATTTTATTAAGTAACGAAAGTGTGGTTGATGTGTTAGTAAATTGAGTAGTTCTGTCATACCAACTTTTATCTTCATTCTCAATACCAGAGAAGTCAGCAGAGGTCAAGCCAGTAAAGTCAGTTAATCCGAAGGCAGTCATAATTGCCGTACCCTTCAAGGCATTTGAGCTTAACCAGAATACTGTTTTAGCTGGTAAGTTAGCGTAGGCATTACGAATAATACGTTCTTTCTGAGTCATATCTTTAAGTGAACCGGCAGCCAAGTTTCCAGTGAGTAGTTTTCCTTCTTTTTCAAGATTACGAGCACCCCACGACATATACTGAGTGTAAAGTGGATAATCGTCTAAAACAGTTTTGGTAAAGACATCAACCGGCAGGGCGAGCTTACGATAGTCATCAAGCACAGCTTTGGTTAAAGCATCACCTGAAAGACCCTCTGAGATCCATTTAGATTTAGCAGAGTTTATAACCACTCCAGCCTTATAATGCTCAACAAACCTATATAAGTTAGTCTTATCGTTAATTTGACTTAGTATAGATTTTAATGGAGTACCAGCTTCAACTTGCTTTATGTAAGGCTCAATAGCAGCATCAATTTCACCTAGTCCGAATTCCTTAATACCCTTAAAATCAGGTATTACTGTGGCGTGTCCTTTAAATGAAGATAGGAAAGATGGTAAATCGCCAAGCTCATTAAGAGCTGAACCAAGATTTACTTTACGATAAAAAGCGTTTTGTGTTTTAAGAATTGCACTAACTGCTTTAGCTGAAGTAGCGTTCTCAATACTGCCTTGACGTAATATTTGATTAGTAATGTCTGATACAACTTTGCGTGTTTTAGGATCTTCTATTTTTAGCTTTTGCAAGTTTTCAAGTAATTGCTGTTGAGCTGCATTTTCATAGGTGCTGATAATACGACCGTTTACAACTTGATCAGGTAAGCCCTGTGCCATGTTGCCAATACCACGAACAGCGTATTCAATAGCATCATCATTCAGATTAAAGTCATTTATTAAGCGTTGCTCAACTGCTCGTGCTAGAGCTATACGGTCGCCCTTAGCATCAAATACCTGCTTTAATCCGTAATTCTTTGCATCACGCCACTGATTCAATCCAAGAAAATCACCAAGCGTTTTATCTCCTACCATAATAGAGTTAATCTTGTCTCCATTGGTGAGACCTCTAGCTTTGCCAATTATTTTAATTTGGTCTTTACCAACCATCTCACCAACATCACTCATCTCTTTAGCAGTATCTAAATATTTACCATCAACAACTGTTTTTCGTTTGCCAAGTCCACCACCAGTAACTATAGTCTCAAGTTTATTAGCATTATTTTGAACTTCATTTACCTTTGCAGCAGCTTTAGTCAATTGAGCATCATCAATACCGGGGTTATCCTTTTTCAAAGCATTAAAAATACGCTGTTCTTGATACAGCTTTGTGTCTCCATAACGAGTAATATATTGACCAATTACATCTGGTGAATAATCAAGATCTTCAAGATCAATCTTATTTTTTCGGGTCATCTCATTGCCGGGTTTACTCTTACGCCAACCTTCAATTAGGCTTTCGGGTCGACCATCTTTTCTCTGATTAGGAAAATATAAATCTCCAAAATCACCTTCACCAATTTCACGTTTACCAGTAGAAGCTCTCCGCCTAATATAGTTTTGTTCTTCTCGAACCTTCTTCCATAGCATTGCTTCATCAGTAGTAATACCAATTTCATCTAGGTTTTTAGCTCCACCACGAAGCCCTTCTTCAATCTTACGAGCAACTGTAGGGAAGTCAGACCCAATAGCTTTAAAGTCACTATCAATCTGTTGAGCGACTTTATTGCCAAGCTGTTCTAGATCAGCAAATTTAATAGCTTGATTGCCCTTTCTACTATCAAAGAAGTCTTGAGCAATTGTGCCAAGCTTACTTTCGGTAGGGGGTACAACATTATTAACAGTAGTGCTTGCAGGGGGGGTAGGTGCTTCGGACGAAGCTTTACTCTCAGCCAATAATTCAGGAATAGTTTTTTGCACTGGAGCTTCAAGTGGTTTTGGAATACCTTGAGGATTGCCAATAGAAGGCTGTTGCAAGTTAGTTATTTCTTCATCTACACCGGCCTTAGTAGCATTGAGCTCATCAAGATCACGCAGATTCTTTTTAATAGCAAGTGAGTTTTCAGCATATTTAGGATCTGTAGGAAGTAATTGAGAATTTTGTTCAGTTAGTTGTTTAGTCTGTTCTACAATATCAAGTTGTTTATTTGTAATGCCATTAACCTGTCGAGTTCGTGAAGCTATATGATCGTCTAGAATTGTTGGCTTACCAGTAACTTCAGAAGCAATATCATCTACTTTATTTCCAAGTAGTTTTGCTATTTTGTTTTTACCAGCTCCTACAAGGCTTCCTACGGCTTTTGAAGGAACATTGCCTATTAGGTTGTCTGCACCCTTAATAACTTTACCAAGCCCCTTGAATACACTAGGAGCAATTAAATCAGCAGCAGTACCTACACCAATACTTCTAGCATAATTAACATCATTACCACGCCCCTTCTCTTGTTGTATATCAACCGCAGTACCAGCTAACGAGCCGGGGATAGTTTTTGCAACAAACGCTACAGGTTTAAGTATCTTAGACGTTTCAGCAGCCTTATCAAGTGCTTGAACTACTTTTGTACCTTCAGCCCACTTATCGGCAACCTGACCAGCTTTAATGAGGTTTCGAGCTTCAATAATACCTTTTTCAATTGTACCTACTGTTTCACCAGCTCTACCGGCATCAGTAACTTGTCGAGGACCTTCTAATTGATCTGCAAGTCTTTCAAGCCCAAATGTATTTTTACCGGGCAATACAAAATCAACTGTTCTAAGAGTAGATCGAGCCATACCGCCACGAACTTTATCAGCATTACCAGCTATGAAATCACCAGCACTACCCTCTAATCTACCGTTTTCACGAAGCATTTTAAGGGTGTTTTGAGCCATAGCATCACCCTTTTTAGCTTTATCATCTAGTGATGCAAGCCAGAACTGACGAGTTTCTTCACCAAGTCGATCATAGCCAGTTAAGAACTGATCAGCAGTAGCTTTCTCTGTTCCAGTAGCAGTAACGGTATGAGTTTTTTCTAAATCTCCTAAGAACCGACTAACAGGATTAGACTGTCCGTTTGGTAAAAGCCAAGCAGCATTATGACCAAAAATAGTTTTATTTTTTTCTTCACCACGCTGTAAGCTAGTAAATTCCTGAACAGGTTGTGCAGGTTTTGGAGCAATACCATAAGTAGGTCGAGTTTTTTGCGAGTAAGCACGAACCTGATCCAGTGGTACGCCAGATTCTTTTGAAATTTGTTCCCAAGATTTACCAGCAGTTAAGCCTTGATCTACAGGCTTAAGATCATATTGAAGTGGCTGTGGTTTATCAAAGCTAAATTCAAGCGTTCGCATCTGGTTTTGCGGAGTATTAGGATTTGTACCCATATCATTTTCAAGAGTACGCATATTATTACCCTGATTTGGAGTAGGGCGATATTCCATTGTTCGCATGCCTGAATTCGGCATAGAACCTTGTGGAGCAGATTGTTGAGGTTGAGCATACTTGCGATCAATAGCTTGCTGTTGTCGCCTGTTTTCTTCCTCGTCCCACCAGTCTAGACCGGAAGTTGTTTTCTCAATCTTCTTCTTAAACGCATTCCAGACTGACATGAGCTACTTTCTAATTAATTATTTATCATCATCTGTTTTTGGTACAACTGCCAATTCATCTTTAGCTTTAGTATATATCGGAAGTTGATTTAATGGAGCACCACCCATTGCAGGAGTACCACCACCATAGTTTACACTTGGACCATTAACAGTAAATGCATTACCTGATTCACCCATGTTTTCCATACGAATAGCTTCAGCCATAATTTCTTCAGGTGTCCACTGACGAACGCCTTCAAGTCGTTGGTTACGACCTTGATCTATTTGAGCTAATCGTTGTAGTGCAGAATCAAGAACTTGTGAAACAAGACTTTGATCCCCGAATCCGGCAATACCTTTAGAACTTGCATCAGCAGCAAGAGAACTAAGTTTACTAGAGAAGTCACCTCTAACACGATCAGTTTCAGTATCCCCCCATCTATCGAGTTCATTGATACCTTCATTTTTAGTTCGGTTAAGTAAGCCCTGTTGACCCTGTAGTTCTTCAAATTTAAGTCCAGCTTCACCACGAGCATCACTAGTTTGGTTATTACCAACATCAGCGTATGCACGAGCCATTGCATCAGCAGCACCACTATCCATAGCGTTCATTCCGGCAAGTGCAACACCACCTGAACGAATACCCTGTTGAATACCTTTAACGATATTAGCCATAGTAGTTCTAAGATTTAAAGCATTTGAGCTAAGACCTTTATTAATCCCACCCTGACTATCAGTAATTTCATTAACAAAACGGTTAGTTTTTGTGTCATATTCATTGCCAACATCACGAAGCGAAGTTTCAGCACCGGCACGATAATTGTTCTGACTTGTTTCAATTCCGCCACGAGCAGCATTAAATCCAGCCTGACCACCCCATCTTGCATAAGGATCACTAATAACATTAGTAGCAGATCCACCGCCACCACCGCCCGGACCATCAACAACAATAGTTGGATTTTGGGTATTTGTTCCCTGAACCATAGTTGGATCTTGACCAATCCAAGCACCATTTGAAGGTGAACGAGCACCACCGCTAGTTCCAGGTATTCTTACTGAATAATCAGCGAGTACGTTTTGATCTGAAAACGGATTCGCTACTTGTTTGATTGCACTTACTGGGCTAAAGCCACCGAGTAATTTGACCATTTTACTTCTCCTTTTTGTTTTTTGTTTGAACAGACTTTTTGGTTTATCTGTTTAAATTATAGCACTAACCCTTCATGAACATAATACGTGTGTGAAAAAGTACTTCTTCTAGATCAAGATATACTTCTTTATCATCAATCGTAAGCTTAAAAATATGGTCGCGAACAGCCATTTCATTTAATTCCCAATCAAGCCGAACTGTATGCTTACCGGACTGATCTACAAGATAGCCAGTACCTTCTTTAATAAGATCATTAATGTTTGGTTTATTACGAAGATTATCTACATTGCGAGTAACAGAGCCAGCACCTAAAGCACCGGTTACTGCTCGTTGGTTGGATCGTCCATCTGACATAGAATATCTTCCTCACGAACTAACTTAGTTGCTTTATCTTCAGTATCAATTACAGAATAAGGATTAATCAGATAGTATTTACCAACTTCAGCACTTTGAACTTTTGGACCAATTTCAACTACTTTACCTATATTTGTAGGTTTAGCCCATTTAGGAGCTTGAAAGATCAAACCACCTTTAACTTGCTCTTTTGGCTCTTGATTCATTTCGATCACAATAAGATCTC
>CAZXKW010000008.1:0-16277 GCA_964641565.1 uncultured Candidatus Peribacteria bacterium | reverse complement strand
CACAAAGCGTCGACCTGTCTAAACAGATCGCTTATCAGATCATTACTATTTGGTTATAAATAGTAATGTAATGCTCATAGAAACACTTTAATTAACACGTATGATCAAAGTGATAGTGGCTTCTCAAAACCCAGTGAAAATAGCATCAGCAAAATTAGGTTTCAAAAAGATGTTTCCCAATGAAACATTTGCATTCGAGGGAGTAAAGACTGATTCTGGCATCAATGATCAACCTCAAAATAACGAAGAAACGTTCACGGGAGCTTGTAACCGCGCAGAACAAGCCAGTCAACAGTATCCGGATGCTGACTATTGGGTGGGCCAAGAAAGTGGCATTGATACTTTTTATGATGAAATGAATGCGTACAGTTGGGTAGTGATCAAAGCCAAATCTGGAAAACTGGGAAAAAGTAAAACATGTACTTTTTTCTTACCACCTGCAGTTAGTAACTTAGTCACACAGGGTAAAGACCTGGGTGAAGCTGATGACATCGTCTTTGGACGCTCTCAGTCATCACAAGTCAATGGAGCTATAGGATTGTTAACTGGTGATGTGCTCACTCGAACCTCATACTACATAGATGCAGTAGCGTTGGCTCTAGTACCGTTCAAAAATCCAACACTTTACCCATAACCATCGCGCTCCTCCCTCAATTCATGTTGAGCGCAACGAAGTGGAGTCGAAACATCCGGCCCCTTTTAGCAAGGTCAATAACCGGTAATTCATGCTGAGCAAACCGAATCATCTGGCCGAATACTCTGCTTAATGGAGTGAAAATCAGCAGCTTCAATATAAGCAAAATCTTCCCAATTAGGATTAATAGACTCAACCAATTTAATCTTCTTTTCACGCCTCCAACCTTTTAACTGTTTTTCTCTCATAATTGCTTCGGTAGGATCATCAAATGTTTCAAAATAGACTAGACGATTAACAAAATATTTATCAGTAAAACCAGGCTTTAAGTGAAGTTTATGATATAGAATTCTGGTATCAAGATTATTAGAAAAGCCAATGTAGAGAAGCCTTTTCTCACTAGCAAGTATATAAACATAAAATTCTCGTTGATCCATAAATCTTTGTTAACAACTTTTATAATACGGCTTCAATTATGAAATTTTTGAATTATTTATCCACACCAACACCGACCCCCTACATTATCTTCCTAACTTTATTTCGGCCAGATCCTTCGACGGTGCTCAGGATGAATAAGTAATTATTTTATTTGTTGTTTAAAATATAAAATTCATATTGCATTCCTGATGAGTACTTGTAAATTAAAGCCAGTTAAATTGTCTCTCATGGCTGAATCAATTGTATTTTCTGGAAAAATTGGCGAAGTAGTTCATTTCACCCAACCTGATGGACGGGTGTTTGAACAATACCGTCGATCACCTGGTACAAGACTAATCATTATTTCTCGGGAAAATAAGATATTGATTACCCAAGAACATCGTCATGAAAGCCAAGCAATTGACCTTCGACTGCCAGGTGGGAAAGTATGTGACACTATCGAACAGTATTCTCAGCTTCGCCAAAGTAAGGAAAATATTCTCGATGCTGCCATCAAAGGTGCCATACGAGAAGCTCATGAAGAGACGGGTCTCATTATCAAAAATCCCCAGTTCCTCATAAAGGCCAACGCTGGCTCAACGGTAGAATGGGATCTTTACTACTTCCTCATTAGTGAATTTGAAATTGCTACATCAGGGCAACAATTAGAAACGGGTGAACAAATTAAAGTCACCTGGATGACAGCCGAAGAAATTCGACAGGCTATCAGTGAAGGACGGATGCAGGAGTGGAGAAGTGTTGGTGTGCTGTTAGGATTAGTACTACCAATTTTAACCCCAAATTAGTATGCGAGTGGAATTGCGGAGAATTGTTCGTGAATTTACAGCTATAGTACTTTTTATCGGGTTAGCTCTTATGAAACAAAACGGTCAAGACGCTGTTGTCATGGTACTATATATTCTTATCCTAGTAATAGTCGCATGGGGGATTAATTTACTAATCCAAACTAAATCATTTTGGCAAAATTTTGGCTACCATTTCACTACTGCTGAAGTCATGGGCATTGAAGTTCTGCAGAAATATAGTGGCCAACCGGTCTTTTTTATAAAACCGGGCGCTAGTGAATACAAGCTATTAGCTATTTCATTACGTTATGTTAATGAGGAAAATAATGAGCTCAATACGGTTGCCAACATCTGGCAAAAAAGTTGGTTCCGATACTTAGCTGATATAGAAATTGATCATTACCAAAGCAGAATTCCAAACTATCAAATCGGTGACGCGATAGAGATAATGATAAACGACAATAATCATGCATCGGTACAGATTTGGTAAAATAGATCTTAGACAATTAGCCTACCTAAAAAAGGGAAGAACTCATGTTCAATCCCTTTTTTAAGTTGAAATTGAACAAATACCTATACTGCTAAATAGTAGTAACCAACCACGAAGCCATAATAACTGAGAACCAAGCCGATGACTAAACCAATCACACCCGCCCCCACCACTAATCCAGTTTTCCCTTGATAGAAACGGCTAATCCCCATGCTTGCTCTAGGAAAAAGCAACATGATTGCACCCTTGATCAAAGTCGCCCAACCTAGAATGGTGATCAAAACTGACCAATCCCAAACCCAAACATTGTGACCAAGTACGACGATGAGACCAAGGATAGTAGTAACAGTACCTGTCACAAATAACACTAAATACTGCTTACCACTAGACATCTCCTCCATCATCAAACTAAAAGTAGTAGGATTGAATAATACGCCCAATCCAATCAGAGCCATCAAAGGACCAATTACCTGAGCGAGCATTGTAGACATAGCAGTTTGTTAAGGCCATTTAAACACTAGCTCAAATCAGACAAAAGTTAATCTACTAAAGAGTATTAAGCCTGACAAAAGCACAAATCCCACTCTATTACTTTTTGTGCTCATGAGTAAGCGCTCTGTTTTTTTTATGAAAACCAATGGCCATCAGCAATGATAATGTAAGTGTCACCACCCAACCAATCACTACATTTTGAAACAAAACTTCCATTCGCCTCTCTACCTCGCGCAATGAGCGCCCCACTAAAACAAAGCCGCCTTGTCCACTCTCAACATGCTGTACTACAGAAGCAATACGTAAAGCCGGAGCTGGTTGCCAAGTCACACGATCAGTTCCAAACTGACGAGTATATTCCAATACTCCGCGAGGAATGACTGGAATTTGGGCATCACGTACATTAGAGGCAATCATCTGATACGCTTCATTATAAATGATCGTAAAAGGCGCCAAACTTTGAGAAATCTCTACACTCGCAGATCCCACCAATGCATGAGCATCACCACCATGTTCTAAAGCATAGGCGATATCTTCAGCAATTTGGATTTGAGGATCATTGGCACTATGACGCATCACTTGCTGGCCAACCGCATATAGGCCACTACAAAGAATAGTGACAGCAACTGCTAATACCCACCAGTAATGAGGGACGGACGATGAAGAAGACATCATAGAGCAAAATTAGGACGATGCTAATATAGCATGAAATGAGCAAAATCTTGACCAACTGCAGTCACAAAACTCACAGTCTCAATCCACACGCTCAAGACTCGACCTTTTAAACAATAGTAACATCGACATTCCCCCCCCAGATATTACTGCCTAAAAATAAAGGACCGCATACCTACACTGCCCATCACAACATCTTCGTTAAAAAAAGTTATATGATCATCACTATTAGCCAATGCCAGTGCAGCCAACATCGGGCGATAATGTTCATCAGTTGGAATACTATATTGAGCCGGTTTTCCTAAAGTATGATAGTTGGCCAGACTCTGAAGGTCTCTTTTTTCAAGTAAATCTTTTACTTGTGCATCAAAAACCAAGGCCCAATCGTAAGGACGAGGATCGTGCCAATTTAACAAACCGAGATTGTGAATAATATTGCCACTACCAATAAACAGCATGCCATGATTTCTCAGAAATTGTAGCTGACTGATCAGTTCTGCTTCTGCGAATGGACTTAGCTTCTGATTAATACTCAATTGGAGTACGGGGATATCAGCATTGGGATACATTTGATTTAAGACACTCCAAGCACCATGATCAAAGCCCCATTCAGTGCTTGGAGTAATAAATTGCGTAAGAGTACTTACCTCTTCAACTAATGCTGGTAAACCGTTTGCTGGATAGTGAATTGTATAAAGTAGATCTGGAAATCCATAGAAGTCATGAATCGTTTCTGGCTGGATTGAACCAGTTAAATAGTGACCATTCGTTACCCAGTGCGCACTCATTACTACTATTGCCTGCGGTCTCGCAATAGTTTGACTTACCTTGCGCCAACTTTGCGTAAAACTATTATCTTCAATCGCATTCATTGGATTACCATGACCAATAAACAAAACTGGCATAGGTGGTGTTTTCACTAGAGTCTTAAGCCGGATCAAATCTTTTACAGTTTTCATGGCATGATTGACAAGGAATTAGACCTGAACTACTATTCAAAAGGTTATTTGAATACTTGAATATTATTCTCCTCCATGACTAGTGTCAAACAGCAACTAGAAATTGAGCGCAAAGCAAAAGTCTTCTCACTCTTTAGTGATCCTAATCGACTCAAAATTTTGCAATTTCTCTCACGCTCCCCTACTGCAACCGTTTCTGAACTAGCCCAACATATTGAGATGAGTATTGCCTGCACATCTCATCATCTCCAGTTACTCAAAGACAATCAAGTACTGATCTCCAAACGAAAAGGAAATAGTATTTATTATCAAATAGTCACTGATCCTTTGATTCAACAATTACAAGCAATCATTATTAATTAATCATTTTATGAATAAACCCAAAATTAAAGTTATTCTCGGTAGTACACGTGAGGGACGCGCTGGTGAAAACGTAGCAAAATGGGTCATGAAAAGCCTAGAAGCAGAAACTAGTGCTGAACTCTCATTACTAGACCTCAAAGACTATCCATTACCTTTCTTTGCCGATGCTATACCACCATTAATGAGACAAGGGAAACACCCATTGCCAGAAGTACAAAAATGGATTGAGCAAATTGATGATGCGAATGGCTTTATCATTATTACTCCAGAATATAACCATAGCTTTACTGCTGTGCTCAAAAATGCTTTGGACTACCCATGCAGAGAATGGCATGACAAATCAGTAGGTTTCGTCAGTTATGGAGCAGCTTCAGGTGGCATTCGAGCTGTAGAACAATTACGCCAAGTCGTTGGTGAATTGCACATGTATGATGTGCGAGATCAAGTCAGTATACCCATGATCTGGGCTGCTTTTGATGAAGCTGGTCATCTACAGCATGCTGAGACCCATGAAAAAAACCTCAAATTAGTTTTCGACAAAGTAGTGGAACTTGCTAACAAACTCAGCAGCAATACTTAACTTGGGCTTCTATGAACACTGAAGGAGAAAAGCGTTCTATTCGAGCGATAATTGACAGTACACATACGTTTGAAGGGGCAGGATTTCCAGTCACTCGCCCCTTTCCCACGCAGCAACTGATGGACTTTGATCCTTTTCTTTTGCTAGATGAAATGGGACCTATGCAATTAGCTGCTGGTGAAAACACAGGAGCACCTGACCATCCCCATAGAGGCTTCGAAACAGTTACGTATTTGTTTTCAGGAGAAATGGAACACAAAGATTCTCAAGGGAACATTGGTAAGTTGAAAGCTGGTGATGTCCAATGGATGACTGCTGGTGCCGGTGTCATTCACTCTGAACTGACACCAGAAAGCTTCAACCAATCAGGTGGGACATTGCATGGTGTGCAACTTTGGGTCAATTTACCCAGCTCAGACAAAATGATGCAGCCGCGATACCAAGATATTGCAGCTCATCAAATGCCTATTGCTATCAGTAAAGATGGATTGGTACAGGTGAAAGTACTTGCCGGCAGATCTCTAGGAGTACACGCAGTGATTGAAACTCGCATACCGATTATGTATCTCCATATCACCATACAACCCGGAGGTACCATTACTCAGGATATTCCCGACGAATTCAATACCTTTGCCTATATAGTTGCGGGCTCAGGAACAATGGGAGTTGAACAAACTACCGTGCAAGATAGTCAGATGGTTATGCTAGAACCGGAGTGTAAAGAAATTACTATCAGTAATCCTATTCAGAACAAAGAAGTATTTAACTTATTACTCATCGGTGGCAAACCGATTGGTGAAAAGGTAGTGCGCTATGGTCCATTCGTGATGAATTCTGAAGCTGAAATCAATCAAGCGATTAGTGATTATCGCCGTGGTCAATTCGGTACTATTAACGTTTAATTTATGAAAAATCCTCAAACTGAAAAATATATTCCTGTTCGTGATGCATTACTGGAGCTACATCGTACCTTGCTCAGCTTTGAAAAAGAACGATACGAAAGTGTCTATGGTGCAATCAAAAGTAGCAATGCTTACTTGGGTCTAGTTATGGACCATGAAAGCTTCAAGTGGCTAAGACAACTTTCTGAGCTGATAGTGCTCGTAGACGAAATGATCGAAGCCAAAGAATTGTGGCCTGAAGAAAAAACCAAAACTTTATTAATCGCAGCACAAATGCTTTTAGTACCCAATGAAATGGGTAGTGAATTCCATCAAAAGTATCATGTAGCTACCCAAACATCACCCGAAGCCACTACAAAGCATGGTCAGGTAATGATTGAGCTCAAGAAAGTAATCTAACAAATGCCAGGTAGTTTTAGGCCATCACTACAGCTACTTGGCTGGTGTCACTTGGATTGTAAACTACTTCCACAACATCCCCTACACGTGGAATAGACACACGAGAGACAAAGGTTTCCGCCTGAGCTTGAAAAGGGCTACCAGTGACTGATGCCACTTCTAAGGTTAATCGAATACCAATATTAATGTTGTTCATAGTCATGCCTGTATCTTGAACATTGACGATTCTGGCCGTGGTTTTGACACCACCATTCTTTAATAGTTTTTCGGCATTATTACCTGATTTAGCCATCATGATGATGCTCAAAGGTGCAGCAAAACAAAGTAAAATGAATGGGATAAGCAATATCGGATATCGTGGTAAATAAAATGACATCCCCCCAATTAGAAGAAAAAATGCCCAGAACATGACTAAAAATTTTGATTTCATAAGCTTTTTAGAAAGACCTCATCTTATTATACCTACATTTGGGACTGACGACTACATGGTGATGAATTATAAGGATTGATCTATGTGTCGGCCGGATCCTTCGACTACGCTCAGGATGAATTAACAAGTAGCTTATAGTTCATCCTGAGCAGAGCGCAGCGACGTCGAAGGATCCGGCCCCTACTTTGCTCACAGGAGTGTAACTCTCAATTCTTATTAAAACTCCTTCACTACGCGAACAACTTCTCTAAAAGCAATATCACTACAATCACCCTTAGTCTGACGTTTTTTTACATCAAGGAACATTGGTTTTTGCCAGAAGCCTGGAAAAGTCTTTTCTTTTTTGAGATCATTTAAAGTTATCCAGAAGTTTTCAACATTCTCCTTGGGATTAGAACGAATAAGCTCGCCCCTAACATTTTCGCCATTAAAGACATAGAAATAAATGTCTCGGAGAAAATCGCCATTTTCTTTGAAATCAATATAGTGAAATACAGCTACCAAGGTAAGATCAGCTTTTACACCTGCTTCTTCACTCAGTTCACGAGCAGCGGCTTGGTAGACGCTTTCGCCTTCTTTGATTTTGCCAGTATGAAAACCGACATAGCCAAAGAACGGTTGTTTCAATCTTTTATTCACCAAGTACAGAGTCTTTCTCCCCTCTTTTTTCATACAGCGCACCAATGCTCCACGCTTTCCTTGTGCTTCGATAGTGGCAGTATGTTCATCGATTCTACCAACATATTCTTTTCCTGAGTCGGTGAGGGTGTAGAGACCAGATGAGCTTCGGTCTAATAAACCTAGTTTCACTATGGTCTTGATATGATAGGTCAGATGATCTGTGGATAAACCTTCAATCTTGAGATCACGAAAGCGGGCATGGGGTAAGGTCATAATCCGACTCAAAATTACCATTTGCAGAGGATGAAGATTCTCGTAATGCATAGAAGATGTTAAAACTAAAGGCATTGTAGAAATTTACTGACCAGCATCAAGTGAAATTGATTTCACTAGAAATCCCAAGTGAGAGATACTACTTTGATCAGTACTCAATAAAAGGAGCAAGAAACATCTCCAGGATATAGCAAGGAGGATATGACGATTCATTTGTTGCAAGTGGCATTTAGATCTAAAATAAAAGTCTTCCTAACCACAAACTCTATGACTTATACTATCCGAGAAGAATGGAATTGCACAATCACCACTGCCACTAGTACCATCAATATGCTAATTGACCGCTGGAATAGCTTTGCTGCCAAAGAAGCTGATGCTATTCGTGAGCTTCAAAACCTAGAGCCTGGTGCTCGTACTACTGAATTAGAGCTGTTACGGGCTCGTATTCTCAATGACCTCCCAGATGTTACACCCTCAAATATTATTGATGATGGCTTGATGAATAATAGTAGTGAACCTTATCGTAATTATATTGCTAATGAATCAAATATTTGGATTACTAAAGCGATTGAGAACACCTTGCACACTAATAAAGACAAGTACGTCACCATGCTCAATGAATTATTGAAAGATCGACAAAAACAAGCTCACTTGGGTAAATACCTCTTTGAATCTCGCACCTTTGATATAACAGCGACACCGGCAGATGGTAATGCTGCAAATGTGCATTTAAGCATTGATTTAGAGGCGAAAGTAATCATTGATGCGGATAGCCGCAAAGCCAATATCGACAATGACACTGTTGGCCTCACTGATATTGGCAATGACATCAAAGATACGTATCTCACCCGTATCAAACCCGAATTAGAAAAAGACCTGCGCCAATACTATGATGCTGAAGCAAGCAACTTTAACAACAATGCTTTAGGAGCTGCCCTTCGTGATATGCAAGGTATATTACATTAAAGAGGCCGGATCAGATCTCAAATGAGGTAATCTCTATTAAGAATCAGTGAGCGGTTTGGAATACTTTCAAATAAATTCAAATTGAGATTGTCAATTTAGAAAGTCATCATTGAGCCATCCTCAATTTGGGCGCCTAAGATATCAATCTTCCATCTTAATTTTTCCACCAAAGCTCCATGCAGCAAATGCCCATGTTTTGCCAATGACAAAACAATCTTTGTGGCTTGCGCTTCACTACAGCCCAGTGACTGAAGCTCTAGATAAGTGTATTGAAGCAAGACCTCAATAGTAGTGATACCATTGGCCTCTAAAGTAGCTAGAATGAGAGGATCTTTGATAACAGTATTGATTGCAATAGTCTTTGTAGGATCTGGTAAGACACACGGTCGTAATTGCAAGCCCAGAATCGCCAATTCATCAACTACTCGTTGAGCTTGAGCATATCCCTTTCCTTCTGAATAAGCGACCAAGCTAGCATAATCCAATGCAATAAGGTCACCAATTTTAAATATGCATGGTAAACAATCTTTACCGGCAATAAGATGGGCAATCATGCTCTCATCTGTCAGAACAGCAGATAATGGCCACAAGGAAATTATCCTCTCCATCCTTTTGATATCATCAGACAGTTCACCTATTGTATTGGCTAAATTCATGACTGCAGAAATCATAAACCGCACCCCCTGGATATAAGCACTATCTCCTGCTAAATACTTTTCGGGACTCTCATCGATTTCACTCAAGATTTTCATAGTTCTGCGACACAAAACCATAGCTCGGTCTGGCGGAGGATCATCAGGCGACAAACGCCAGACACTTTTCATATGCTGTCCACTCTTTGGAGCTAAAGCAACTGGATTCGTTAAAAATTGCATTAATAAACGAACACATTCTCTCTCAAAAGCACTATCTTGAGGGGCAGGCAAATAGCGTAGACGCTCGGCATCATTTTCCCAAGGTAATGACATGATCTAATTGATTTCTAATATTCTTGGCCGATCGCCAAAGGCATCATGAGCGTCCATGCAGATGCCGGTCTCAGTATTGTGACTATGAGCATTGGCAAAGGTAGATAATGCAGCAAAACCGCAAATTGTTGCTTCGTTGATACTAGGACTAAAACACACCGCTACCCCCGGTAGATCTTTGACCCGAAAAGTCCAATCTAATAAAGGCACCTGACCATAATGGTTTCTTCGAGGATAGTGTGAACATTCATAACGATGAAAAAACAGACCACGATCAGGAATACAGGTATGTTCAGTACCAGGAAGATTGGGAGTCATATGAGGCACCACTTCCAATTGTCCATTATTGATACCAGTAAAAACCAACCTTTCTCTAATTGATGAAGGCAAGTATCGTCCTTCGACATAGCTCTCACCATAAATTTGCGTACGCACAATACCAACATTGGCTTCGCCATTAATACAAGGACGTTGAGCTCGTAGCTCAGCTTGTAAGATTGCCTCCTCTACACCTTCATTTTCGGCCAAAGCAATCATCAAAATCCTACGTCTATCATAATGTCTCTCCCGAGGCGTCGTCGGGCGCAAAGCTTCAATCTGCCCTCGTAGGTAATCTTCAGCTCCTTGAGTAGCACATTGAGGTATAATGTGCGCTACTTGAACTCTCGTTTCATTACGTGCAGGTAACTGCTCAGGGCAATGAGGTATATTTCGAGTTGCTGGCGTATGCCCAGTGCAACCATAAGCAACAATAAGAGCGCTATTGAGTGCCAAAAATGAGCCAAAGTTTTTCATAAACCAATAAATTATTGAGCAAAATTGATCCGTTCACTTTGTGGCAATGGAGTAGGGATTCTTCCACTTCTTCTACGTGCGGCAATCAAATCAGCAGGATTTGTAACAAAAGTAACCCTTGTAGAAGGTACTACTTCAGCTGTACCACGATAAAGCGTAAACGCAAAGCTTTTACAGTCAGGGGCAATACTATCTAAAGTCGTAGTATAGGTGGAGACATTACCTACCAAACGCCAAGATCGAACTAAAGGTGATTGATTGGCAGCAATATGAGTAACAGCATCGATAAAATATCGAAAATCCATCTCACGCTTAGCACCACTGCCTGGAACGCATACTAAAGTACGCGCATGATTAGCAATTAAAGACCGTCTAATAGCAGTCGCAACTGATGCGTTAACACCTGGAGTAAATGGAACAACCGGAATATGCGCTGGCGGCTCTGGAACATAGCCAGTGATTACTGGCGCAGATGGAGTAACTTCAGGAGTCATTGGTAATCTGCTCTGCATTGCAGGAGGTACAACAGTAGTTGGTGCTGATACTACCAATTGCTTTCGTGGCTTTGATTTAGTCAGCTGTGACAGACCTAATCCCAGTAGTACACCTAGAGCCCCAACACCGCCAAAAGTACGTGCAAGTTTTCTCAATGAAAGTGTGGGAGCCGGCGTTGTTGGCATCGAAGTTGAAGCTGGTATCCCAGTATTTTGACTACCATTTAATACAGTCACAGCACTGGATGGAGCATCTACTTTAGATGTGTCCACCGTGTGAGCCGAGATATCAAAGTTATGCGTGTCAGTTTCTGGCAAGACTACATCAACTTCACCTTTATGAACATTAGGCCGTTTCCAAGGAGCTGTCTTTGCTCGGTCAAAAAGTGGTTCTAAATTTTTCTCCCCCAATGACGCAGGTCCAGCGCTAGCCGTGACGTTCAAATTTGTTTCGTCTTGACCATACAAAGTAGAATCTCTTCGAATAGAAGGTAATGGTGGGGGCAAGTTTGGTCCAGCTAGTGTCCGAGCTCTCATAGGTGTTTCTGATGGATTAACTTGAGTTGCTCCTATTTTTGCTGAAGGTAATGGAGGTATTTTTACAGCTCCAAATGTGGGTCCTGCTACTGTTGGAGCTCGCATTGTTGATGCAGATTTTGGTACTACAGCTGACACGCTCACTGGAGCCGATGCTAGTAATGCTAATAATTTCTTTCTCTGTTCAGGTGGAGCAATCATTTCTCTTAGAAGTTCATTGCCGGTTAAGATCTCTCCCCAACACTCCGCTAGGCGGATAAAATCAGCATTAGTAAGCTTCGTACTAAACACCAATCTAACCTCGGATCGCAAAGCTCCTTGCAAGGGACCGATTAAATTAAAGTTAGTGGGTGTTAGTTGTCCATAAATACTATCAAAACTTGGAAAAGGCTTACGCTCAGTTGTGTCAAACTGGTCTCGACTTCTTAACTCACCAACTTTCTGACATAACTGATCACAACTACGATGAATGATTTTTTTAAGCAGATTTGTGATGGCTGGACCAAGAGAATCTCCAGCTCCTTCCTCCATGGTTCTAGCATAAACAGCTCTAAGAGCAACTACAATTACTGGAGGGATATCAGTTGGCATTGGCAAGGAAAACAAAACAACATCCAAACTCTTTCCTTGAAGATCAACTATTCCTTCTAAATCAATATGTCCAGCTGTAGCTTCAGTTGCTTTGTTCATTTCAAACAGTTATGAGTAGCAGGGCATTATAAAACACCCACAGCAATAGTCAAACTGCGCTTCAGCATCGGTAAAGCAACCACACATCAAATATTGACAATATTTAAAAGTATCAATAAATTACTATTCTTCTAAAAAAGTTGATGTTACCTATTTCACCTTGTCACTCCAGGAAAACAACCCTCATTACGAGAGTTGGGGCTGATCAAGTGCGCGACTTCACTGCTGATTGTTTACACGATCTTTACCTAAGTGAAGGTAAGGCGAGAGCGAATACCCGACTGCTACTAACATCTCCATGGAATAATTTATTTATGCATAGTACCACCTTGATGGTCCCTATGCTGCAATTGGCAGAAAGATTGAGTAATGAAGACATAGTATTAATCAACGAAGCACAATTCAAAAATCCTGTGCAATCAGAGCTGGGCTTAGAAGCACAATTCCTTGAACCAAATAACGGCCCAACAGTTAAGCCAAAAGTTGACACTGTTCTACGTTGTACTACCAGCAGTGGACGCCAAGTAGTAATTACTGGAGTAGCTAGAGATGAACCAATTTGGGGTGGAACATGGGAATATTATGAAAGGTTTTTTCATGATGTCTTTCCAAAAATCGTGGAAATAGTAAAAGCACAAGGATTTAAAAAAACACTTTTACAAACTAAAGGTCAACTAACATTACCACTACCAGTAGACCTTTTGGACCGAGCACGATTCGCTGAAAAAATGGCGATTGGATTAGATATAGCAATGCTTGTAGAAGACACATTACTACCCCAAAGCCCTTTTACTGAAGTTGTCAGCGGAATGCAGCGGGTTTATCTACCAACCGGAAGCACAAACCAAGTCAGCACTATCAAAGTCCAGCTACAGACTCAAGCTCATACTACTCATACAGTACGCAACACAGGTAAGTTTTCGTTTACTTCACTTGATGATCGTGTCATTGGCAGCGGCAAAATTATTTCAGTCCGATTCAATGATTGGGATCGCCAAATAGCATTCTCCAATCGATTGCAAACAACGCAGTGGGCTAAGTAAAGTGTTATTGTCTTGGCAATAATTTGTTGTTAGCATAGCTGCGTAACAATACTGCTATGACTAGACCATTGCCAATCACGAAAAGGAATGAACTGGATATGGTCTTACACCAAGATAGTCAGAAAGCACAGTGGATTCTTATCCCTTGCATTCTCCTGCTGACTCTATTGACGATGGTTAGCTACTTCGGTTATTTCAACAACATTTGGAGTAACTTCCCATGGATTGCTAGCACGACAACTCCTGAAATACTACTCGGCCTAGATGCTATGGCAATTTTAGGTTTGCTCAATGCACGCTTCAAAGCAGATATTTGGCTGTCCAGTATATTCTATTTACCTTTAGTAGCATTGATTTGGATAGTGGCACGCAGTGTCATAGTCACTAGCTATTTATCCCAATCAAGTTTTCAAGAAATAGTGAACAATCCTACTATCAATATGGCTGGGAAAAATGCTGAACAAATAATTTATGGATATATAACCACGCAAAATTTCACCATAGTAGCAATTTTTCTGATGCTTTCACTTTGGGCAACATTTTTGCGCATGCAAATAAAAAGTCCCTACACCGTGATTAGCAACACAACAATGATAGTATTAGGGTCTTCAACCATCCTCAATGCGGGCAGACTGTTGTATGCTGTCCCAAACTTCTTCACCGTATGGATAGCACTTTTGGCTATCAGTATGATTTTGTTGCTAGTAATGATTGTGAGAGACAAGGGAAATGAGAAGGCCTAAGGCCGGAAGCCAGATGCTTGAAGCATGAAGCCTGAGGTTTGCAATGTAAATTTAGGGATGGCTTAGTGTTCGTGTTCTGTCCAGCGAAGTGACGGCCGAATCATCTACCTTAGGCCGCTGAGCCTCAGGCTGACTCCAATGAGCTACAATTCGCCATTCGCAATTCGCACTTCGCAATTATGTATCATATCTCGGTGTCATATCCTGCGATCTCGCATCAAAAGAATAGGTCGGTGTTAGCTTGAAAGGAACAAAAGCGACTAGCGAATAACGATCACCAGAGATCGGAATATCTTTCCGGCGAACTACACGATGCCAGGTGTTTTGTAATTTGCCTGCACTGGCTTTTTGTAATTGATAACTGGTGAAAAGAACCGTATTGGTGGGATCAATCGGTGAGTCGATCCACTGATGATTCCAATTTAAATGTTGGAGGCCTGGCATATTTTCATAGAGATGGAAGGTAAAACCACAGCGATCAAAGTGTGGGGCAGCCAAGACATCCGTCGCACTATCTTGAGGATCATAATGGATAAATCGTAAAGTCATTAAGTCTCTACTAGCTTCCACATCGGCTACGACACCAGGAACAAATTTTTCTAAATCTGCCGCAATGATATCGACTAATTTCTCTGTTTCATAACGAATATCCCCTACCAACTTATAGAGTGCACACAACACTGGATCTTCTGCTACTTTTTTTGTTAACCCATACTTGGCAAGTATAGCCAAATAGTCGCCATGAAAGTGAAAATATTCTTTATCTTCACGTCCTTCAGATTTAAACCGGCGCTTGTATCCTGGTTCCCAAGTGCCCTGATCATCGGGAAAAAGAAACAGATTCTTTTGCTCCATGGGTAAATCACAAAAATCATGCCAGGCTTTGATGCCAGACATCACCTGACGCATAGACTGAGGATAGGAAAGATTGGCAAATAATTGCTGGGCGAGTTGTTCATAATACATAAGGCAGTTTACGACAAAAACAATGTGCTATAGTGAGGTCACAAAATCAATTGTATGGATAATATACAGACAATGGATAATATACAGACAAAAGTATTTTGCTTTGGTGTTTTCGACGGCATTCATGATGGCCACATTCGTATGCTTCAGGAAGCGAAAAGCTATGGTGACTATCTCATAGTCGCTATCACTCAGGATCAAGTAGTACAGAAACTTAAAAACCATCCACCTCGTTTGCCACTCACAGCAAGAATCAACAATATCCAAGCGCTTCAAATCGCTGATGAAGTAGTAGCTGGTGATCCTGATATCCAAATGTGGCAAGTATTACAAAGCTATCAACCCGACATAGTTGCCTTAGGATACGATCAAATACGACTTCAAGAAGCACTGATCAGTGCTAGTCAATTATTCACGTTTCCCACCAAAGTGATTATTTTACAACCATTCAAACCTGAAGAATTGCATTCCAGCCTACTTTTTGGCAAAAAAGAATAATAGGTCAATTGCATCTGCATATAACACTTGAGAATTATTCTCAACTAAGATACAGTGATTAGTGGTTTAATAATCATTAATCAATTTTTTATGAAAGAAAATACTTTACATGCACCACTTAACCAAATCCTCGCTACCTTTTTCCATAGTTATGTCGTTTACAAAGGCTATCATTGGAATTTCAAAGGAAAGTCATTTCACCAATATCATGAGCTTTTGGATGAACATGCGACATTGATTTACGATAATATCGATGAAGTAGCAGAACGTATTCGTCAGCTTGATGGCATCAGTGAAGGAAGATTTCCTGAGTATACCAAGCTCAGTCAGTTGAAAGTGACGGAAACCAATGATATTCACGAGCAAGATCTCGATAGGCATTTGAGCACCCTACTTAAACTGCACGAGACTAATATCGGCCTCCTTGAAGACACGATTGCTCTTGCTGAAAAAGAAGATGATGTCGGAACTGCAGACATGCTCACAGCAATGTTGGAAGAGCATCAAAAGATGCGCTGGATGATCAAAAGTAGCTTAGG
>CAZXKW010000007.1:0-16419 GCA_964641565.1 uncultured Candidatus Peribacteria bacterium | reverse complement strand
TACTCCTAATATGGAGATTAAGCTATTGGCTGAGCGGGAAGAAATTTTTGAGCGAGATGTGATGATTGATTTTGCTACTGAAGAAAAAAAAGATGCCGCTCTGGCCTATGGTAAAAGGATAGTGGAGCAAGGTGGGGAAAAAGGGAAAAAAACCGAGCAATATCGATTGGTTTATTCAGGAGACATTTTGAAAGAAAAAACATTACTGAAAACTCTCATTAAGAAAGAGCCGGTAACCGAAATCGTTCGTGTTGGTACTAAGCTTCCGGAGCAAGAAGAGTCAATTGAAGAGGGGATTGCTAGTTATTATGGATCGTCTTTTGAAGGTAGACGTACAGCTTCTGGCCAAATTCTTCATCTCGATGCTCTTGTAGCAGCTCATAAAACTTTGCCTTTTGGTACCCTGGTTAAGGTTACTAATGTAAAGAGTGGTAAGAGTGTGATAGTGAGAATTGTTGATCGGGGGCCCTATGTTTCAGGAAGAGTAATTGACCTTTCAACAGGTGCATTTAGTCAGATTGCATCTTTATCAAGTGGGGTAGCTTCAGTGCGATTGGCTGTGCTCAAGGAGTAATGTATGATACGCGCGTCTAAACCTTTTCTATGGAATTTCGTTTATTGTCAGAACAAAATCTGTTAGTTACTACGGATCATGCAGTCGTGGCTCTGTTGGCCGATGTCAACCACATAAGCGCACACTGCTCGCCATCAAGGCGGTGGTGTACACGCTTTGGCCCGCACATTGTCACTAGGCGTAGCAATCGTGATGTATTAGTGTGTGATTGGCCAGGTGAATATGAGAAAAGTGAAGTATCAATTATTGGTCCCTCAGCTGGAGCTTTTTTAGCATCACTCGAAGGGAAAACATGGTTAGTCATCAAGGATCATCATGTTGCTAGTCTTGATAATGATACTGAGCAATTAAATACAGTTGAAGGTGTGATTGTATGGTTAACGGATGCTGCTTTTAAATCTGAAGTGCAAAAATTGATTGATCATTTAGAGCCTGCGCATTTAATCTATGTAGGTACTGGCTTACATTATGGGGCTGAGTTAATGCCACCGGCTCCTGAGGCTACTACTACACTATCGCTCAAAAGCACTGATTGGTCAGTGACAGAACAAATCATTCCACATACTTTACAAGCGTAGACGCTATGATTCGTTTTTCCCAAGTAGTAAAAATTTATGGTGAGAAGGCTGTCCTAGACAATGTGTCTTTTGAAATCGAAAAAGGGGAATTCGTATCTATTGTTGGACGAAGTGGTGCAGGTAAAACTACTATTGCTAAGCTTATTTTAGGTGTGGAAAAACCTGATTTAGGTTTTGTTAGTATTGATGGTTTGCTGATTGCTGATATGAAGGCTCGTACGCTACAGGTTTTACGCAGAAGTATTGGTGTCGTCTTTCAGGACTATCGTTTACTTCCAGACAAAACAGTTTTTGATAATGTTGCGTTTGCATTGGAGGTATCTGGTGATTTTAGTGAAAAAGAAATTCAAGAGCGAGTACAGCATGTATTGCATCGTGTTGGGCTGTCATCTTTGGCTGCTAGTTTCCCTCCTACATTATCCGGAGGAGAACAGCAAAGAGTGGCAATTGCTCGTGCTCTTGTGCATAAGCCAAAAGTTTTGATTGCCGATGAACCGACTGGAAATCTTGATCCTGAAAGTACGAAAATTATTTTATCTTTATTGAGCGATATTCATGAAGAAGGCACTACGATTATTTTAACAACCCATGATCCAGAAGTAGTGAATTTTTTCCAAAAGCGTGTCCTTTTCCTTGAAGCCGGCAAAATTAAATCTGATCAAAAAAACGCTACTTATCCGGAACTTTAAAAGAACTCAACTCATCTATGTTCTATCTTGTTCGTCATGGTGAATCTGTCGGCAATGCTGCCAATCGTTATCAAACTGCAGATGTTCTTTTGAGTGATATTGGACGCATGCAGGCTGCCAAGAGGGCATTGAGTTTGAAAGATAAGAATATTAACCGAGTGATTTCCAGTCCCTTTTCACGAGCCTACGAGACAGCTCAGATTATTCATCAAGCTTTGGACCCTACTCTTCCTTTGGAAAAGTATCATTACCTTCATGAGTTAGAGCCCCCTACAGTTTTGAAAGGCCGTTTAAAAACTGACCCTGATGCCATGGCTATCAAAGCTGAGATTACTGCCAATAGATTGGATCGTGATTATCGTCATAGCGATGAGGAAACACTTTTTATGCTTCATCAGCGGGTACTTAACTTGTTAGATTATCTTGTGCCTTTTGCTAATGAAAATATTTTGCTGGTATCTCATGGTGGATTGCTTCGTATGGTTTTTGCACATCTTCAAACCCAGACTGATTCCTATACTGCTGCAGCAAAGCATTTAGCATTGGAAAAAGATCTTCAGTCTCCAATCAATAATGTGGCGATGATTACGTTTGAATATCAAAATGGGCAATGGCGATTGCATCATTTAGATAATATTTTCTAGAAATCGATACTGACTCAACTATCCTAGGTATTCGTGTAATCCATATGAGGGACTAGACGTGCACTATTGAATGGATAGAAAATAAACCACGCGCGACCTTCAATGTTTCTTCGATGGAGTAGCCCCCAAGATCGGGAGTCGTTGGATGCATGTCTATTGTCACCCATGACGAAATAATTGTCTGCTGGTATATCAATTATTTTATTTTCGTGAGTAGGCAAATACGATTGGATATTTTCTGCAGATAAGTATGGCTCAGTAATAGTTACTCCTTCTGGATGTTTCTGATCATGAATGATTACTTGACCATTGAGAAATTCGATTTTCTCACCAGGCAGGCCTATTACTCGTTTTACATAGTAAGTATCGGTGTTTTCTGGTGGAATTAAGACAATAATATCTCCACGTGCGGGCTCATGGAGGAAATAGCTCAACTTGTCTACTATCAAAAATTCATTGCTGTGAAGATTGGGTAACATACTATTACCACTCACTTGAAAGGGAGAAATCAACATATAGCGAATAACCGCTACAATGATTGCAATGATTGCAAAGTTGTAGAGAATGTCAGCAACAATTTTTAGATTTTCACGCCACTTGGGGACTTGGGTTTCCATGGACTCAATAAAATAAGCACAAATACTATACCAAGAGTGCTCACTTTCTGCTAACTTAAAAATGATTGCTTTTTGCTATGCGTTTTTTTGATCGTTTGTTTTTCAAAAAATTTCTTGAGCCTGAAGAGGAAATCGTGTTTGTGATTCACAAACATTGGTGGACTATTGTTCAGGCTGTAGGCAAATTTATCGCTTTGGGATTGATTTTTCCAGTTATGGTTTTGCTACTTTACTGGCATATTTATGCTTTTATCTTTCTGATCCCGTGGTTTATTTATACTACTATTATTGGGGTGCAAGATCTGATCAATTGGTATCATGATGCTTTAATTCTAACTTCAAAGAATGTTGTGAATATTGATTGGCAAGGTTTTTTTCATAGCAGTGCCAACCGCGTATCGTATGACAATATTGATGGTGTGGAATTTGAAACTAGTGGCATCATTGCGACATTGTTTCAATTTGGAGATTTGAAAGTGAAAGTAAATACTAATGAGCTGGTATTAAAAATGGTGCCCAAGGCACGTGATTGGCAGAAAGTGATTTTGGCAAAAAAGGATGAAATTGTCTCTGCAAAGGAGGAAAAGCCGGATGAAGCACTCACACATCTAAAAACTGCACTTAATAGTCTTTTATCCGTTACTCCAGAAGCTGATCCGATTTCGTATAATTTACATGCGCATCAAGTGATGATTATGAAGCGTAAAAAAATGTCTAGCAAATGATTGATCGTAGCCGTATCCCACGTTGGGAAATTAGATTGTTCGAAATGTTGCCAGCACTGATTACATGGTCAGTGTTACTTTTGCCTTTACTGATTTCTTTTTACTTTCCAGCAGTAGTGGCAATTTTTGTAATCTTGTTTGATATCTATTGGTTGCTGCGTTCTATTAGACTTAATTTTGATTTAGTTCAGTCATACCGTCGTTTAAAACATGCTCTGAATACTAATTGGCATCATAAATTACAAGCACAATGTCCTGAAGATGCATGGCCTTATCATGTTATTGTCTTGCCTTATTACAATGAGGCAGAAGAAATTATTAGAGCAGCTTGTGAGAGTGTGACCAAACAAGTGTATCCCTTAAAGAAGATCTATATTGTTTTGGGGATAGAGGAGCGGGGAGGTGCTGGTATTTTAGCTAGTGCCCAAAAGGTCCAGGCAGAGTATAAAAATCTATTTGCAGATGTTTGTCTTTTTGTTCATCCGGATGGCATTGTCGGAGAAGTGAAGGGTAAAGGTCCGAATATTAATTTTGCAGTCCAGGCTTTTGAGAGAGAAGTGGTTGATACACTGCATTTAGATCCCAATGATATTTTGATCAATTGTTTGGATGGGGATGCTAAGCTACATGTCCAGCACTGTGCTCATTATTCACACGCTTTTTTAGCAAATGGTCGAGATATAAAGGCGATTTATCAGTTCATTCCCATGTATCATAATAATATTTGGGATACGCCAGCGATTATGCGTGTCGTGGCCACAGGATCTTCTTTTTGGTTGATGATGGAGGCAAATCAGCCACAAAAGCTGAAGACATTTGCCTGTTATGGTATGAGTCTGCCTACCTTACGAGCTAATGATTATTGGGACAAAACTAGTATTATTGAAGATGGGGTGCAATATTGGCGAAACCTCATTGCTTTTGATGGTCAAGGTTATGTGAAGCCAGTATTTACTCCGGTATACCAAGATGCCGTGCTTAATGATGGTTATATTCGCACCTATATTGGTCAATATATCCAACTTCGTCGTTGGGCTTGGGGAGCTTCTGATTTGGCATTAATTATGCCCGAGTTTTTACGAAACCCTAAGATCCCATTAGCGGTAAAGATTGGTGAAACTCTGACGTTATTGGGTGGTCACATACCTCGAGCGACTGCTCCTCTCCTTTTATTCATTTCGGGTTGGTTTCCTTTGCTCAATGAGCAATTTAGAGGGACTGTATTGGCTTTCAATTTACCAATTATTACTAGCAATCTTTTGACCTTAGCGATGCTTGGTCTTTCCAGTGCTATTGTAGTGGGTATGATGCTTTTACCAGCTCCACATCGCAAATATCCTTGGTATACGCATGTGATGCAGGTGATCCAATGGGTATTTTCACCTTTTGTGACAATTATTTTTGGGGCCATTCCGGCCATCGATGCTCAAACTCGCTTGGCTCTAGGAAAACGTTTGGAATGGATGGTGACCGAGAAAAAGCGATCATAATAGTTTTCCTTCTCTACCAGTGCAGATTCAATTGAGCAAAATCAACGCTATTTTCTTTACAGTCAGTAGTTTTATATTTACCCGCAAAATTTTTTACTGAAGAAATAAACTTCTTTGTTGGCACTCTGCAGAAAGTAAATAAAAAAAGACCCAATACTTTGCAGTAAAGGGTCTCTTTAGTGAATTAACTAAAATTTATAGAGGATAAACAGCTAGATTATCTGTTTCATCTGATTCTGGAATCAAGTTGTTATCATCAAATTTTGCAATTAAGTAAGGCTTGTTTACATAGTCAACTACACCACTGTAGCTGAAGCTAATAGCAATACCTGTACCCGCACGGATTGCTTTCATTGATACTGACTTGATCAATGTATCTGTGCTGTCGAGATGTTGATCTGCAGATAGGTAAACACCAATAGTACTAGCATTACTGCGGACTTCACCCGCATTGAACGGATGGAGGCTGCTATTTAGGCGGCAATTAATCACACCTCTACGAGTGGTACATGCCTTGTCTAGGTTGTTCCAGTAGCCTTCAATATCAGCTAATCTTGTGGGAGTAGGTGATGGTTGGGTACTTGGAGTTGGACTAGGTGAAGGACTAGGACTAACGCTTGGTGTTGCTGAAGGACTTGGCGATGGACTAGGGCTACTACTTGGACTTGGAGAATTTGAGGCTGTTGGCGTAATAGATGGAGATGGGCTTGGTGAAGGAGGGACTGTTGGAATTGGTGAATTGCTTGGACTTGGACTCATACTAGGACTTGGACTAGGAGTTATAGTTGATTCACCAGCAACTGCACCAGCAACAGTATTGCTGCGGTCATTACCGAAGAAGTCAGTTGTGACACTATTAGCTAATCTACCCGTTGGTATATTGCTATTAGGTACATCGTTCCAACTAAATGAAGGAATGTTGAATGAAGGGACCGTAAACACATTGCTGTTTGAAGCTAAAGCGTAGTTACCTGTAGCTGGGCTTACCAACTGAGGTTGTACAGTGTTGATGGCATTGTCTCGAAGTAGTTGGTTGGGATTGCAAGTGAGATTGCTGCTAGTACACCCAGTTTCACTGCCAAGACCTAACCCTGCTTGTGGATTCCAAATGATATTGCCCTTGATTTGGAGATCTACATCAGTTTTTGCAGGACTTGGACCCTGGGCACCGGAAATAGTGTTTGTGCGAGGTCCATAAATAGCAAACTGTTCTGGCCATTGAGCGGTATTGTAGCCAGTAGCAATCATCACAATATTGTTGAAGAAGTAGACATGATTATTACCAATATATACTGGGTTTTCGCTGGTGCTACCCCAAGCACCGGCTTGGAGATTGGGATTACAAGCTGCGGCATCATTGCCATCACAGCTGCGACCACCATATACAAATTCTACTACATGTGAACGACGGCCTACATTATAGAGCGTATTATATGCCATCAAAATATTGTAGCCTCCATTTACGCCCAAACCTGCACCTTCGGTGTCATGAACGATATTGTTGGTGACTTTGATATCATAAGCTTCATATTGTAACCATGGAGCGCTCATGAATTGTAGGCCTGTGCCTTGGCCGGCAGTGAATCCACCTGTGCCACAGTCAAAAAATTCATTGCTATCAACCGTGATATAAGCAGATCCACCCTTGGTATACATACACCAGTCTGCACTGCGGTGAATCTTAGAGCGGACTACGTGGCCATATTGGACAGCGACGAAGTCGATAGCATTGTCGCCTGCACCAGAAATGTCACTGTCTTCAATATAGATATGGCTACTTTGATTTACTTTCAAAGTTTCCTGAGCTCCACTAGCAGTCAATGTGATATTACGGAGCAAAATATGGTCCGCTGCTTCAAAGTGCAAGACATCATTTTGAGAAATGTACTTTAAATTGATCAAATAAACATAGCGAAGGTTTTTGCTGTTGAGGTTACCATTAATAGTTACATTACCTTCTCCTTGGAAGATAATTGGAGCATTTGCTGTGCCAATAATGTCTTCTAACCAAAGGTCGGAGGCATTGTAGGTTCCAGCCAATACATGGAAACGAAAACCTCTTTGTAGTGTGGTATTTCGTGGAATCATTTCCCAAGCACGACCGATGGTTGCAATCGGATTGGATTGATCGCCGTTATTGTTGTTGTTGCCCGTAGGACTAATCCAATAGTCAGTGACATTGGGATTGCCAATATCATAGCTAAATGAACTAGCTGCGAATGCTTTTGGGGTTATACTTTCACCCAAGATACTTGATGGTCCTACTGCGGTTAAGGTGAGAACACTGATACTAAATATACTGGCGAGGAACAAATTCTTTTTCTTCATAGAAAGTTATTAGATAAAAAAACACAAGCAAAAACAGCCACTACAAAAGCAGTTTTGGCCGACTGGTCAATTTAAGGATGAGTTGGTACATGGTGGGGGAAATGGGGGTAATGATTAGAAGAAAAACAGGAATTGATACTAACGATGGTGCAAGCGAGATACCATTTATATATGCTTATTCTTTTTGACAAAATTAAGCTTTAGGAACTTTATTTTGGAAATTTGATAGACATTAATATCGTCGGTACGGAGTTACAGTTGAAACTTGAAAGTTGCCCCGAAGGGGTCCTTTTGGGAAAAGTTTCGCAAGCACGGGGTGTCATCTTGATCCTTCAGATGCGGGAGAAAGATCCTGCCGACATAGAGCTTGATGAATTATGATGCCTGAAGTCCGAGGCTAGAATTTACAATTCGCAATTCGCAATTCGCCATTCGTCATTCGCACTTCGCAATTTTAGTTTCGCTGACGGTGGCTATTTAACTAAATCTAAAGCAATTTGGTGGACTCGTGAGTAATATTGACCATAGTCATACCAAGAAAATTTCTTATAGCCGTTCTTATAGATCCAGCTATTGGGAGAGAGCTCTTGGTAAGCTTTAATTAAAGCTTGGTACTGTTTGAAGTTGAGGGCGGTGATTTCGTCTACATCGTCTTGAGCCATTGGTTTTTCTTTTGCTGTTAGTTTTACTAAATAGAGATGAGTCGTTAGTTCGTAATCATTATGCTCATAGTCAGTAGCTTGGCCGTGAATCGCTGCAATATTTACGATTTTGGAGGAGGGGATCACTAGCCCACTTTCTTCTGCTAGTTCTCTTCTGGCGGTTTCATCTAAAGACTCTTTCTTATCTGGTTTTCCTCCTAATAATCTCCAAATATTTGGCGGATAGGAATGTTTTCTACTGACAATCAATTTTTGGTCAGCAGTTAATAGCACTAACAAGACATGATCTTTAATCAGTAGGTTGCTAAATGGTTTTTCAACATCAATGTGAAAAGTAAACTCCTGCATTTATTTTTGTTTCACTAATAATTCAAAATAACGATCAGTGTTGAGATTGGTTTGTGTGCTCATATTTTCACTACCTTGACTATTATGACCTGGATAATCAGCGATGAGTTTCACTTGATCCCCCAGCTTAACACTATGTGTTAATGTTTCTTGTTCTGCGCCAGCTTGTTTTTGAATGAGAAATCGATAGTTGTCACCAGTTCTTAGATCAAGCTTCTCCGGTAATTGATAACTAAAAGAAAATTCAGTTGAGCCACCTACAGGAACATCTACTTCACTAAACCAGACGGTATAACCGTTCTCTTCACTTGATTTAAGCGAATAGTTGAATCCATTGTTTTCTATCAAGGTGCTACCCTTGGGCACGAATATGCGAACTATATGTTTAGTTAAGCTGTCACCGATTACATGCCAAAAGTTTTCTCGTAGCTGCCTTGGGAGTTTGTCTATTTGCGGGAATAAAGCGCGAATTTGATCAGCTTCTTTTTCATTCCAATGATGTTGCCATGTGCCCTGAACGCTAATAGTCACAGTACCGTCATTGTTAATTGTTGCTGTATGTTGGTAATCACGACTCAAGTAGCGGTCACCTTTATTACCACCGACATTAATAGTGTTGATATGAAGATAATCAAGCTTTGATTCTGGTTCCAGTAATTTTCCATCCAGCCCATACCGCTCAACTAATTGCTCTAATTTTGGGTCAAAAAAAGCTATTTGAATATGTTTTTCAGCGATCATTTCTGGAATGAATTGGGCTACTTTTAAGATATTCTCTGGGGTAGTAATTTTGGCTAATGTCTCTTTGATAAAAGCTAACAGTATTCTCTTTGGAGTTTCCGGATCATCTTTATTGGTTTCAATGTAATACTGCAGAATAGTGAAATAGTTTTGGTCAGTGAGGGTTACATCAAATTCAGAGAGGTAAATTGGACCTAATACTTTGAGTAGAGCTGGCGCAATACTTTGATCAATGGCGATGACTCCATCAAGACTACCTTGGCGGGCCTCACCATAAGCCCAGTTGATATCCTGGCTAGCTTGATAGAAGTCGGGATTATAATTAGCGTCTCTTAATGCAAGCCCTTTCATATATGGCTGTAGTCCTTCAGGTGCTACTTTTCGGTCGAACTGTTGCCAGTCAACAGTGTAGACATCTTTGGGAGTGACTGATAGCAGTTTGCCATTTTGGAAAGTTACTTCAATGAAACTACCCATAAAGCCACCTGTGCCACGACGTTCAGTAGTGTTTTGTAAAACTATCAAGTAGCGTTTGGTACCTTTGTCAGCCGTGATCTCTAATAAAGCTGGTGAAATTTGATCAAATAAATCGAGATATTGATCTAAAATTGGTAGATCAGCTTTGAGTTGATTAAACTTTTCTCGGTAATCTGTTGGTAATATACTAGGATCGACATTTTTGATAGTAAGGCTAGCCAATTTGAGTTGGTTTGCTGCTTTTTTGAGAGACGGTAATGCTAGTTTCCAATTGGCAGTACTGAGAAGCACTTGCGCTCCTTCAGTTAATTCATTACCAACACTGGCTAAGTTTTCACCAATACTGAGGAGCTGGTTACTGCTAGTAATCAGTGAGCTGCTTAGTACACTCTCTCCATGGTTGATGACCTGTAATGATTCGCGTGCTTCTAAAAAAGCTGACTTTGCTGAAATGAAGTGAGCTACCGTAGCTTCTAGGTCAGCTGCACTAATATCATCCTTAGCTTGTTTGAGTTGGTCGAGGCCAGCAAAGGTTTGTTTGAATAATACATTTTTCAAGGTGTTGCCGCCGGCAAAAACAAATACAGTCTGTAATATAAAGAAAAGTAGTACACAGACTATTAGGGCTTCTCGAAGTGGAGCAAAGTATCCAGCCCAACGTGAGTGATGTTTTCCAATACGTGTAATTTCTTGATGCTTTTTGCTTTGAGTGATTACATCCAAACTATTTACAGCTAGTGGCGAAGATTGTTGTTCAAGTGCCTTCTGATTGCCTAATGCTGTTGGCTCGTTGTTTCGAACTTCAATGATTGTTTCAATTGGTAGAATAAGCTGAGACACGACAATGCCCTGATTCCGAGAAGAAATTTGGGTCCAGCTTTGAGGCAGCTGAGTAGTGGTAATGTCTTGGAGGGAAGAGGGAGACATTTTTGAATATCAGGGAGCAAAGAGCAGAGATCAGAGGTAATTGCGAATGGCGAATGGCGAAGTGCGAATTTTAGGCTTCATAATGCAGCATCAATGATAAAGAAAATGAGGTCTGTTGGGGCCTTTTGATTCTTCTTTTTTTTGCAACACAGCAACTATTGTTTTGCCTTTACGTTTACCTGTGAGTTTGCCAATAGCGGTAATAAACTTGTAGGCAATTCGTTTTAGTAGGGACTGTTTGTCTGGGGTGAAGGTCATGGTGTCGATTTTGACTACCTCAAAGCCATGTGATTTTGCTAATACTTTGATTTCTTTCAAGGTATAGAGACGATTGTGACGACCGAAAGGGCCATGCCAAGAGTATGGATCATCGATATTCTTGCCCAAAAGTAACTGTATTGCTCTCACCCAATAGAGAGCGCTTGGTACTGAGAATAAAAGAATGCCATTCAACTTCAGTGATTTATTAGCTTCATGCCAAGCAAAACTTGGATCACAAGTAAGGTGTTCTAGCGTTTCAGTCCACACTAAAGTATCAAAAGTGCCTTTTTCAAATGGCCATTCATTCATTTCAATATTTACCTCATGCATCGGCACTGACCAATGCTTTTTTTTCTCATCCTTTTCATCGATGAGTATTACATTAAAGTGAGCGTTTTTGGTTGGACCCGTACTACAAGCCAATGTCTGATCTAATCGTAAATCCTTTTCTTGGCCAGAGACACCAATACCAGTGTAATCGTAGCCTAACTGTAATAGTTGATAAGAAAGCACAAAAGGCTTGGCTCCAATATCCAATACTTTACTTTGAGGAGGGGTATAATGCACTACTTGATCACGGATATAACTTAAGCGGCTATAGTGATCATGATAGTACTGTTCTAATTCTTTGGCCTGAGCGCCTTCAAAAGTAAACATGTTATATCAATATAGTGTAAATATCTTGGCTTTCATTGTCGATCAAATACTGTAAGCTTTGTAATTCATGGATACGACTGCGACCACGCTCTGCTACTACTAAAGTAGTGAGTACATCTTGCCCTACGGTTAAGTCACTTTGTTCAGGGAAATCACAAACAATTACATAGTTGCCTTTGCGTTTAGCGGGGACAGTATCATGCACTACTACATTATTAGCATGTTGAAGATATTTCTTTACATGTTGTTTTTTACTAGCATCTACTAAAACTAAATCTTGGCTAAAATGATAGCTGAGCATTTTCCATAGCTTGCGCCAGTGGATACGATTGCCAATTAGTAAGATATTGCCTGTGGAACCCTGAATTAAGCTAGCAATAGGGGATGCATTGAACTTACTACCCTTTTTTTGCCAGAAAATATTTTGATGGAAGGTGTCTTCTAATTGCTGTGCTGTACTAAGGGTGCCTTGGCGAGCTTCCCAGAGATATGACCAGATAATACCTAATAGTATTCCTAATAAAGCACCAAATGCCCAGGCTTCGTCAGTAGTAAGTAGGCTAGCATAGAAACTGATACTTTCATTAACTAGATTGTATTTGGTCGCACTTTCTAAATTGTAAGTATTCAGTCTCTCTTCGAACACTGTAATAAATGCGCTACTCAGTTTTTTTAGATTTTCTTCGCTCTTAGATCTTACTTTGACACTTAAATTTGCGCGTTCTTCACGACTTACTGAAAAATTGCCTAAGAGTTTATCTACTAGGCTTTGATCTTCATCTTTATTTACTCCTGCACGTTTGTAGATATCATCTACAAAGTAAGGGTCTTTTGGCCACGCGCTGGTAGTACGAGCAAACTCGATACTGGCGTAGTTCCCATAGTAGTTTCCATAATTATAAGCTTCCGTAGGAGTTTGATCATCTCTGTAGCCGATAGTGAAAAATATTTCAGAGTGATAACTTGGCTTGGCTAAGAAGATGCTATAAAGCACCATCATTAAAGAAGTGATAATGGCAATCAATATTACATGCCATTTTCTGCGCCAAATAGGAGCAAACAAAGCGGACAATTCCATAAGGAGAAAAGTAAAAAATGAGTCGGGGCCACTATAGCAGATGGGAGTTGAAAGGGGAAAGTTAAAAATCGAAAGTTTTTTGATGCTACAATTTAATTGTAGGTGTAGGTTAGGAGTACTTAATGGACATTTCTGCTGAAATGCTTATAATAGCAGGTCATTATGATTTAATCATGGATGTTAGTCAGCTTTTAACGGAGCGTTTTTCTGCTGATGAAAGAGATAAGATCAAAGTTGTTTATAGAGGGGTATTAGCAAAGCTCTTAAGGCGATCGCGAGTTTATGATGGCACTGAGGATGCATATCAAACAATATTGGCTGAGTTGCAATTTTTGGAACAATTTGTGTCTTTATTGGCTCAAGGGGATAAAGAAGTTGTTCCAGCTGAGGTTGAAAAAGCTGTTGCGATGTGGGCTTCAATGCATGTTCCTAGTCGTGCTCTTATTAATAACATTTTAGGGAAATCTGCTGAGGCATTGGATCGTAATTTTCACAGGGTCTTTGCTCAGCTATGTTGTGTTGTTTTAGATAAGCCTTTACTTCCGGGCAATTCTGTATCTGCGCCAATAAGGCCTGGTGAGGGGGGAGGAGTAGCAGTGAAATTTGAGGATCGTTTAAAGCCTGTGATTGCGATGCTTCAGAGCCGGGGCGTATTTGCTGACGATCTTGTTTTGATCACTGGACCAGTGGTGTCTGGAGCTATGCGGGAAGTTAGTTATATTCAAATTGATATACCTCGGTTGCAAAGAAGTATTTTGGTATGTAATCAGATAGGAGAGTCTACATTTGTTTTTCATGGTCTATTACCAAGGAGTATTGTCACTACGGCATCAAAATTTGAATTGATTGCTACTTATGGTGATAGACTTTGTAAAGTTGAAAAGCGTGGAGAAGATCAATGGCTTGCTGGTATCGAGCAAGCTTTGTTTTCCGATATTTTAGGGACGAACACTACGAGGGTGAAGGTAAATGTTGTGCATGCGGAGAGACTAAGAAAACAACTGAGTGCAATGATAACTGCTGAACAATGGGCAGCAATGGAACAGTTGGAGCGTCAGCAACTTAAGATGCGTGTTGATAAAGATATTAGTCCTAGTGGTGAGGTTGGTATTATGGCACTATCAAGTCTGTTTGGTGTTTATCGAAATGCTGGTAGTCATAGAAAGCTTCATATTGAGACTGGATTTAGAATTTATGGTCTTCACCCAGCTCTAATGACTGTATATGAGAGAATTGTACGTCACGAGTTGGTTGTTGCCGGTGATAAATCTGCAATTTCACTTGTGCGAGGTATGGTTATTGAGCAGGTTCCAACAGCAGAAGCTTGGATCGCTGAAGCTAAACTCAACAGAAATAATAGAGAGTTTGATGGGCTTAAGATTAGTGCTCTAGCAACTCTATTTGGTATAACAGGGTTTGTTGCCAGATCAATGCAGCCATATTTGGAATTGGGAATTAAAATTTACGGTCCAGTTGATTGTTTGACTCAAGCGCTAGATCGTTTTCTAATTAAGGGTAAGCTTGAAGGTGGCGATCAAATGGAAAGGCAAAGAATCTTAGGATTAATCAGGCAAAGGGTAGGGGCTGAGGCTGAGTGGCTCTCAATGGAATCTCGAATTAGAAAAGGGATTAAGATTGAGGGGTATACATTCAATGAATTGGCAACATTGTTAGGGGTTTTCGGAAATGTTATTTATATCTTTCGCTGGTGGCTGGAGTTGGGGCTTTTAGTTTTTCCAGGTGCAAAAAAGATAGAATTGGCTTACCGACAGCATGTTGTTGAAATAAATGCATTAGCTGGTAGTAACTCAGCACGAAAGAAGATGCGAAGGATAATTAAATCCTATTTTAATTGTAGTCGGTCTTGGCTTGAATGTGACTATGAAGCTCGCTTGCATTTACGCATTGCAGGTAGAGGGATTACGTATTTAGGCGCACTTTTTGAGATTGGTGGTAATCCGATTAGTAGTACAATTGCTTATATTGAGCTTGGAATGGCAGTGTATGGTCAAAGTGATCCTGTTTTGGCGGCAGCTTACAAAGATGCTGTGCGTTTAGTAAAAGCTCGAGATGGGGATTCTTTTGCAAGGGCTGAATTATTGACAATTGTTAGAGCTGATTGCTCTTCTCAAGGAATAACTGATGCTAATTGGATTGATTTTTTTGGCAAAGCGAAGTCATTAGTTTGGGCTCAAGTCGGAATCGTTAGATTGGTGACATCATTGGGTATGACTAATTGTTCTGCCCATGCCCGTGTTATTGATTTTATTAGTTTAGGATTGTTGATCTTTCCTCAATCGAAAATCCTTGTAAAAAGGTATAGAGAGTTAATGAACATCGAATTAGCAGTCCTTGGAAATAGAAACGCTCGCCGTAGAATACGAGCTCAAGTAAGGGCTATAGTTGGTGGTGCTCAGAATTGGCGATCTTTGTCTAAAGTGGAGCGTCAAACATTGCACTTTGGTGGACTAGCTATTCAGGGTTTAGCTAATGCAATGGGAGTAGATGGTGATGCCAGAAAACTTGATGCTCACTATTGTATTGGGGAGATAATTTATGGAAAAACTGCAATGGCAGCCACTACTACGCCAGTTTCAAAAAGAGGGAGAAAACGTTCTTGAGTGTATATTGTCTTTTGCATTTCTGAATTTACTACCAAAGGGCGTTTTAAAAGTGATAATTAATTGCTTAATTTTGGCTTCCGGATTTGATTGTATGACAAAGTGTTGTATGACTCTTGACATGAGGTATCTCCTTCCCTAGTATAGGCCCGCTTGAAAGAGAGCACGTTTGAGTTTGGCACAGGGCACTAGCTATTCGACAACCGGCCTTTTAAAGACCAGTCTTGAGTGGCAACAGATCTTCTACCAATCTCTTGTACATTAACAATTTGGTTCACAGAATGTTTTTCTCAAAACATCTGTGTAAGTAAAGCGATTTAGTTAGTTTAAATTTTGAAGGTTAATGTAGTGTTTTTTGTTTAATGTTTTAATTAAGTTTGTTAGTTTATTCCTAGATTACTAGTCAAACTTAGGTGTGTGAAATAAGTTACTTTAAGAGCATACAATGAATGCCTAGGCGCCATGTTCCGATGAAGGACGCAGTAGACGTTGCGATACGCTTCGGGGAGCTGTCAACAAGCTTTGATCCGAAGATTTCCGAATGGGGAAACCTTCTTCCAGTTAAATGGAAGAATCCCGCGTTATGCGGGGTGGACACTTGGGGAACTGAAATATCTCAGTACCCAAGGTAAAGAAATCGAATTGAGATTCCCTTAGTAGTGACGAGCGAAGAGGGATCAGCCCAAACCACTTACTTTTAGGAAGTGGGGTTGTAGGACCGCATCAGTAATAATGTTTGTTTAGTCAAAGGACCCTGGAAAGGGCCACCGTAGAGGGTAATAGTCCCGTCGACGAAAAACGAATATGTTACGCGGTATCCTGAGTAGGATCGGACACGTGAAATCCGGTCTGAATCTGGGGAGACCACTCTCCAAGGCTAAATAAGACATGGCGACCGATAGTGAACAAGTACCGTGAGGGAAAGGTGAAAAGAACCCCGGTGAGGGGAGTGAAATAGAACCTGAAACCATTAGCTTACAATCATTCAGAGCCCTATGATTT